>JASLGI010000228.1 GCA_030149685.1 Bacillaceae bacterium
GATGCGAGAAAAAGACGTTCTTTTTGCGGAAGCTGGAGTAGGTACAGGAAAGACGATTGCGTATTTGCTTCCGACATTAGCCTATGCGCGTTATACAGGGAAGCCTGCGATTATCGCTTGTGCGGATGAAACGTTGATCGATCAACTTGTTAAAGAAGATGGCGACATCGCAAAAATGAGCGAAGCATTAAACTTAAATATTGACGTCCGTTTAGCGAAATCACGAGATCAATATGTCTGTTTAAACCGTTTAGAAGAAGCGGTCGATTTTGGTTATGGTGATTTTGCTCACGAAGTAGAAGATCGTCTACCTTTATTCGTTTATGGTTCTGACTCATTAGCAGAGCTTTATCCTTATGGTGATCGCTCGGATTACCCAGAATTAAATGATGAAGAGTGGGGCATGATCAACTATCACCCGATTCAACAATGTGCTTCTTGTGAAAAACGTAATCGTTGTGGTCAAACATTACATCGTAAAGCATATCGTGAAGCGACAGACTTTATTATTTGCTCACAAGATTTTTATATGGAACATATTTGGACGAAAGAGTCGCGTAAACGCCAAGAGCAACTGCCACTTTTACCAGAGTCATCAGTCGTTGTATTTGATGAAGGTCACTTATTAGAATATGCGGCGCAGCGGGCATTAACGTATGAAGTGCAAAGTGAGACATTGATCACATTGTTAGAACGCGTCATGAAAGAAGGCGTACGTACAGAAACACTTGAAAGTATGGACCGACTTATTGAAGCGCATGATTTATTTTTTGATTTATTGGAAGATACGTTAGAAGAGACAGAAGGATTCCGTTATCGTTATGAAAAAACAGATCAATTAAAACGTGTCGCATCATATGCGATTGAATTATCGGAACAATTGCTCGAAGAATTTGTATTCGATGGTGGAATGTTCACAATCGACTCATACAATTTAAAAATGGTCGAAGAATATTTAGAGCAATATATTTATTCGATGAGTTTATTAACGTCTGATGACGAAGCAGTCGATTGGGTAGAAGATCGAGAAGGAATTTGGACGCTCGTTATTATGCCACGTCTCGTAACGAATATTTTGCGTGAAGAATTGTTTACTGCGGAACAACCGATTATTTTCTCATCGGCGACATTATCAGCTGCTGGAGAGTTTGGCTATATCGCTCATAGTTTAGGTATTCGTCAGTACGATTCATTTACTGTAGAATCACCGTTTGACTACGAAGAAGTGATGAGTGCTCATCCGTTTGAAGGAACGATAGATGAAAAAGTAAGTTACGTTCGAGAAATTATTGAAGAGAACGAACCGACATTACTTCTTTTCTCTTCTGAAAAAGTGATGCAATCATTTAAAGAGAAATTAACGGAAGAAGAGCGCTCAACGATTGCATTTGAAGGTGATCGAGAGCTTGCAAGTATGATTCGTGACTTTACAAATGGGAAAATGAAAGTAGTCGCTTCTTATAATTTATGGGAAGGTCTTGATCTGCCTGAACATCGTTTGACACGCGTTGTCATTTTTGATTTACCATTTCCACCGGCGGATCCATTATTTGATGCGAAGCGAAAAGATGCTGTGAACCCAGAAGAGGAAGTAGACCTTCCATTTATGCAGCTTAGATTCCGTCAAGGGGTTGGCCGACTGATTCGTTCGAGCAGAGATACTGGGAAAGTATTCGTCTTGTACGAGCCTCATGAAGCGAAATATAAAGAGTTGTTAGAAACTCTTTTACCGGTTCAGTGGACAGAATAAAAGAATGTCTGTGAAAGGTTGACGAGACGTGTGACATTTGTTATTTTTTAAAGCAGTGGAGAAAGGAGTGCACTATGAAAGAACTCATACTTCCGACGACAGCGATGCTCATTATACTCAATGTCGTCAGTGCTTTCACTGCTACACATGAAGCCCAAGATATGATGTGGGTGGTCACACTGTTTACATTAACGATCTTCGTCATGTACGGCTATTTTGGCCCAAAACCGAAGAATTGGAAACGATAGTCGTATGCAATTTGCATGCGACTTTTTTGTCATTTTAAAAAAGCGCGTGTATGATAAGCATAAGGAGGAATGACATGAAGATTAAAGGTAATCCTGAAGGTTTGACATATGATGCACTCATTGATGAATTAGTAGCTGCAAGTGATTCGATGCAATGGATGATTCGTCCTGATGTTCCACGTAATCCAGAAGTGATGGAATTGTTGCACGAATTTCATGCCCATTTACTCGGTGCGCGCGAATTGTTTGAATGGAGCGACGTGAAAGTGACGAGCGGAAAGCCAGCCATGCTTTACATTTATGAAAGTTCACCACAATTAGCAGAAGATTTAAAGCGAACAGCACGTAAATTGTACGATTGGCGACAACCCGCATTGCCTGAAGATTTAACATTTTTCCGGGAAGAAGGAGAAAATGTCTTGTTTGAAATGACGAGTGAGGAAGAAACAGCTCGCTTTGTTGAATTAACAGAAGAAGAACAGAAACGTTTTTTCGCGATTGAAGATCTACAAGTTGAAACAAAATAATAGATGAAAAAAGCCGCTCTGAAAAATGTTCAGAGTGGCTTATTTAATGACGAGAACCGGTGCGTTAGTGCCTGTAACTACTTTTTCGCTGACACTACCGAGGACCATTTTTTTCAATCCACCGATGCCGCGACTCCCGATAATAATTAAATCGACTTTTAAACTATTCGCATGACGAATAATTTCTCGAGCAGGTTGCCCGTGAAGGATCGTCACTTTATAGTCAATTTGTTTTTCGATATAAAAGTCTTCGATCGTATCCGTGATTGTTGCGACTTTTTCTTCAAGCTTTTCTCGCGATTGATCTGATTTTTTAAAGTTTGTCACATACAGTAATTCTACAAACGCTGTTGGATGAACGTTCGTGAAAAAAGCTGCTTCTTTTGCTGCACGTTTTGCATTATCAGAACCATCGATAGGTACGAGAAGGTGTTCATACATAGAAATTCTCCTTTTTTAATCGTCTAACATGACGAGTACTTTCATTTCAGATTCTCCATCGAGAGAAACAGGTAAAGTAATCGCTTTACCGAATCCGTGGAATTTTGCTTCTCCACTCATGATTGTAGGTGTTGAAATATCAAACACAAGCCCATCAGACTCTAATCCGACGCACACATTTCCTGATAACATATTGCCGATCTCTCCGCTCAGAGACTCTAAATATTCATCATTGATTGGCATTTGAAACATCTTTTCCCCAATTTTTTTCATCATTGATTCCGTCGTATCAATTAAAATACGCCCATTCGTCTCTCCTACTAATCCGATAAGTACACTAATTTCTTTTTGTATGTATGGTTCAGGTGTAACGCTCGGTGCGTGAATTTCCACATTCATTGGAATAATATCTTTAATGGCACGTACAGTATGATTTAAAAGTAACTGAATGTGCTTTGCTTTCGACAACATACATCCCCTCTTCCTGTTTATAGTAGTTCTATCATACCACCAAAAAGTATAGGCGCAAGGAAGGATGCGTAAAAGAAACGAAAAAAATGTGAAAACATGGTATGATGATGCTAGGTAAATTTTTGACAAGGGGTTGAGTTTTTAGATGGACAAGCAATCTTTATTAAGAAGGGCTGCACGTTTTGAAACATTATTTGAAAAACATGGTGATCACGAACGAGCGGCAAAAGTAAGTTTATTTGCTAAAAAATTAATTGCCGGTCAATATACGATCGGTTTTGCGGGGCATTTTTCTGCTGGAAAATCATCGATGATTAATGCATTAACAGATGAGCAGTTACTTCCAACGAGTCCGATTCCGACGAGCGCCAACATTGTAAACGTTCAAAAATCAGATGAAGATTATGTCATATTACATCGAATGGAAGGCGAAGCGTTAAAGTATGAAGGTGATGACTTCGCTGAAGCAATTAAAGCGTTTGGAAAAGACGGAGAGAATGTAGCGCGTATTGACATTGGGCATACGCAATCACGTTTACCAAAAGGTGTAACAGTGATGGATACACCAGGAGTAGACTCTACCGATGAAGCACACGCTTTATCGACAGAATCATCGCTTCATTTATCTGACCTCGTGTTTTATACGATGGACTATAACCACGTACAATCTGAATTGAACTTCCGATTTACGAAAGAGTTGATGAATTATAACCCGAATGTTTATTTAATTGTCAACCAAGTTGATAAACATCGAGATGAAGAGTTGTCATTTGATGAATTTAAACAAACTGTAGTAGAAAGTTTCCGTCTTTGGGGCGTTGAGCCGAAAGATATCTTTTATACATCTTTAATGAAACGAGATTTGCCGTACAATGATTTTGATAAAGTAAAAGCGGTCGTCGACAATGCAATTAACGGACGCGAAGAGCAGTTGTTGTTCAATGCGGAACAAACGTTGAAAAAGTTGTACGACGAGCATATGGAGTTTTTACAAAAAGAACAGCGAACAGTCGTTGAACAAATGCCGACGATTCGAGAAGACGAATGGACAAAAGGTGATGAAATTGAACAGCGTTATGACGCCCTTCGTGAAGAACGTTCGTTAAAATCAGGTGCGACATTTAAAAAGCGTTTTGATGAAGCACGTGATGATCTCATTGCTAACGCTGCGATTACACCTTATGAGATGCGTGAAGAATTACGCGACTATATTGAAAGTAAAAACCCGAAATTTAAAGTAGGTTTATTATTTACGAAAAAGAAGACCGAAGAAGAGAAAGCACGCCGAAAAGAAGTATTTGCTAAACGTCTTGACGGTTTGATTGATACACAAATTACGATGCATATGAAAACGTTAATGAAAGATGCATTGAAACGTGCTAACTTAATGACCGATGAACGTATTCAAGAGGTAGACGCATTTGATTGGCATATTCCTTTTGAACAAATTGATGATCGATTAACAGTGACAGATGCTGATTCTGGAGACTTAATTTTAAACTATGCGAAGATGATTCGCGGAGCGATTGACACATTTTTCCGTCATGAAACAGAAGAATGGAAAGAGCGCATGGCTCATTTGGCAGAAACGAGCGGTTCAGATGAAACGAAACATTTAGATGCAGCAATTGATGAAACGAAAGAGAAATTAGCAGCTGTTCGTCGTTATGAATCGTTAAAAGAAGCAATCGATACATTTGATAAAGAAGTAGAAACGACAAATACATATGTCGAACAAGCGATTGCACGTTTATTAGAAAAATGGGAAACGCCTATTCGTTATACGGTAGTAGATTCATATGAACGTGAAGAAGAGATTGAAGAAGAAATAGAAGACGATGAAGTGATCGATGAGCGATTAACGGTCGATATTGAAAAAGTGATTGAAGAGGCAAAACGAGTATCTCAATCGATTACACCTTTACCACAATTAGAGGAGATGTCGAATTATTTACAGACAAAAGCTGATCGCTTAGACCGACAAGAATTTACAGTTGCTTTATTTGGAGCATTTAGTGCTGGAAAATCATCATTTTCAAACGCACTCATTGGTGATAAGGCGTTGCCAGTTTCACCGAACCCGACAACTGCAGCAATTAACCGTATACGCCCTGTTTCTAATGAAAAAGAGCATCGCCATGCTGATGTTCATTTAAAAACCGCAGACATTATGTTGTTAGACGTTCAAAACTCATTTGAAGCATTAGGTCTTCAAATCACTTCTTTAGAAGAAGCTCGTAAGCGCGCAGAAGAAGCTCTTAATGTAGATTTAGAAGATGAATCATTGCACGTGCATAAATCATTCATCCGTGCTTATGCTCAAGGATATGATGCATATATTCCATCGTTAGGCGAGACGTTATATGTTGATCAAGAAGAGTTTACGAAATTCGTTGCGGAAGAACATCGCAGCTGTTTCGTAGAGTCGATTGATTTTTATTTCGATAGTCCATTGACACGTCAAGGGATTACACTCGTTGACACACCAGGAGCTGACTCAATCAATGCTCGCCATACAGATGTTGCGTTCGAGTATATCCGAAATGCAGATGCTATTTTATTCGTTACGTATTACAACCACGCGTTCGCTCGAGCAGACCGAGAGTTTTTAATTCAACTCGGACGTGTGAAGGATGCATTTGAAATGGATAAAATGTTCTTTATCGTTAACGCGATTGACCTAGCACAAAATGACGAAGAAGCAGAACAAGTGAAAAAATTCGTCGCTCGAGAACTCGCGACATTCGGGATTCGTCATCCGCGCGTCTATGGTGTATCAAGTTTAGAAGCGCTTCAGGCGAAACAACAACAATCGTCTTATCCGTTAATGGATCAATTTGAAGGAGACTTCTACAATTTCTTAGAAAATGATTTACGTGGAATGGCTGCTCAAGCATTGCATGAAGAAACAGAAAAAACGGTGGAACATATCGACCAGCAAATTCAACGAACAGAAGAAAACCGTTCACGAAAAGATGAGCGAATGGCAGAATTACAAGAAGTCGAACGTCTCATTGCGGACCGTTTTGACGAATCGTTTGCGAACGTATTAGCACCAACTGTTCGTCAAGAAGTAGAAGAGCTCGTTTATTACGTTCATCAACGTGTGTTTTTCCGTTTTAACGATTTTTATCGCGAAGCATACAATCCGTCTCGTTTCCATGAGCAATCGACAAACGTTGCATTAACTCGTTCGTTAGAAACGTTGTTAGAAATGTTAAGTTTCGACTTTACACAAGAATTAAAAGTAACGAACTTCCGTATTTCGACGTTTATTCGAGAGCAGTTAGAAGACCGAGAACGTCGTGAACAACAACAATTGCATGAAATTGATGATGCTTTATTATTAACTCGCTATGAAATGGATAACCCAGAGTTATTAACGTTTGATGCTCCGTTTACTGAAAGCTCACTATATGAATCTTTCCACCGACATTTCAAAAATGGTCGTCAATTCTTCGAAGAAGGCGGGCGTAATGAAATGGGTGAGGAATTAATGGAACGTTTGAAAGACGATGCACAAACATATTTAGACGAAGAACAAGCGCGTTTATTACAATGGGCGATGGATGTCTTACAAAAAGAAGCAGACGAACTTCAACAGCACTTGAAAGAAGAAACAGAAGCACAAGTGAAAGCAGAGTACGCACTTCTTACAGAAACAGATGAACTCGATCGTTGGAAAGACGTATTACGTACAATTAAAGTAGGGGATAAAGCATGACAAAATACGCATTGATTGGCGATATTCACTCAGCAGAAGAAGAGCTCGCCGATGTGTTACAACATATTGAGAAAAAGGCACCGAATGCTCAAATTGTTGGAACGGGTGATATTTTTGAATGTACAATTAGTAAGAAAAAGCTACCTTTAAAAAAACTGAAGCGATTCGACGATGTTTTTTTAACGAGTTCTTCTTTTGAACAAATGATTGACTTCTCAACCGTTTATGGAAATCAAGAAGAACGAATTTTACTCACCTCTACAGGTGGCGGTGAGTTACGTCAATGGATGGAAGAATTACCAGAAGCGATTGAATTAAATAAAGAAGCGGGTATTATCCATAGCCATCAATGGACGTGGGGAGGAACCCCATGGGGACTTCAGAAAGCGAGTCCTGTCGCTCGTCTCACGTTTTTTGGACATAGTCATACATCACAAGCTTTCTTAGATGGTAGTTTGCAAGAAATTATTTTTGAGCGAACGATGAGTGTAGAAGAAGGCGAATGGTTGATCAATGTAGGGTCTGTCGTTGACCATCGTGAATGGGTGCTATATGACGAAGCAGAGCAGACAATTACGTTTATGAAAGCATAAAAGAAAGCTAGTAGCAAAATTGCTACTAGCTTTTTATATGTTGAATTTGTCGCTTTTCTTCCGTTAAATGAATCGCTCGTTTAGCGAGTTCGTCCGCTGCTCGATTATCTTTCGTCGGAAGCCAATGACAAAATACATAAGTGCATGATTCTGTCTGTTGGAAGACTCGTTCAATAATGGTAGCATGAACTGGATTTTTCGCATATTGTTTTTCCATCGCTTCGACGACAGCCTTTGAATCGCTATAAATGAGTAATACGTCTGGTTTGTAGTGCATCGCTTCTTCTACGCCTTTTTGAAGCGCGAGAAACTCAGCGGTATGATTGTTCGTTTCTTCAATAGGATAAGCTACAGAGAGACGTTCATTTTGATATTTAATAAAAATGCCGACACCACTAGGTCCAGGATTTCCTGCACTTGCCCCGTCGATATATAAATGAAGCATAGAAACATCCTTCCTGCATCGTAGTTCATAGTTCGTTATAATACAAAGAGAAGAAAGTAAAGGAGGCCGAACATGGACAGACAACAATGGTTGGCCCGAATTGATGCGTTGCACGATACGTATTGCGTCAATTGTCCAATTAAAGCAACATTGACGAAAGAAAAAAGTAAAACAGCCGCTCATCGCTTTTGTATTACGACATGTACTGTTGGAGAAGAATTGAAGCAGTGCGGACGTCGCGCTTTACACGTATAAATGATGAAAAATTCCAACCTCGAATGAGTGTTGGAATTTGTCGTTTTAGGCCTGTTCTTTTTGTACGTTTGCCGCTTGAGGTCCACGGATTCCTTCGACGATATCGAAAGTAACAGGTTCTCCGTCTTCGAGTGATTTAAATCC
>JASLGI010000241.1 GCA_030149685.1 Bacillaceae bacterium
GGTAGTACGAAGGCATCGTTTTTCTTTTGCGTTAATTTCGTCGAAAAATAAATCACTTTTGCTCCTCGTTTTAACAGTGCTTCTCCGTGCTCTCGAACGAATGTATCACGAGAAGTTTCTGTCGTTAACACAAAAATCGGCATTCCTTGTTGAACGAGAGCTACTGGACCGTAACGAAGCTCCCCGCTCGCATAACCTTCTGCATGGACGAGTGTCAATTCCTTCAACATGAGTGCTGCTTTTTTAGCGACTGTGTAATCTAAACTACTACCGACGATAAATGTGTGTTGTTGTCGAATAAATAAAGAAGCAAGTTCATTTAACGTATGTTTTTTCTGCATCGTCTGAAACATCGCTTGCGAACAAACAGCAAACTGCTTCGGCACATTTATCCGTGTTTTCATCCCTCGTTCTTCTCCTGTTGCCGCTGCGAGCATAAATAAAAGAGCGATACTAGCGGTATACGTTTTCGTCATCGTTTTTGCTCGTTCAATACCTATTTCCATCGAAACGATATGTGTCGCTTTTTCAAGCATATGCCCTTCCTTTTCATTCGTCACGACAATCGTTGGATACCCTGCTTCATTTAAACGATTCAATAACGGTTGACCGATACTAGATTCTTCTTTCGGAGAAACAAATAAAAAAACAGCTCCATCTTCAATAAAAGGAAACTCATAATAAAATTCAGTCGTTCGCCACACATCAACAGGCAATGCTGCTAATTGTTCAAATTGACGTTTCGCTACGAGCCCAACATAGTAACTAGAATGCGAAGCGATCATGTACAATTTCTTTGCTCCTTTTAACGTTTCCATCAATGAAGGAGCAAAATGGGCACTCCCATCACTTGCTGTAAATTGTCGAACGAGGTGACAAAGAACACTCGGTTGTTCATGAATATATTGAAACATTCGATCTTCGGTCGCTTCTAAATGCTTAGAAGGAAAATCTCCTTTTCTTTCTTGAACGTAATGAGGAATACTTTCTTCTTGAAATGTTTGTACGACATACTCATCCCCTTTTATATGAAGCAACGTTTCATCAGAAAGCGTAACAATCTCTTCCATCTCTTGAGGAAGCATTTGAAAATCTGTTGAAACGATGGACTCCTTTTCTCCAATACCATAAAAAAGAGGCAACTGATTTTGTGCTACGAGCAATTCATCTTCGCTTTCTCCATCGAGTAAAAATAATACGTATTGACCGTCTAATTGGTGGAGCAATTCACAAAAAATCTCTTTCGTCGCTCGTCCATCGCTTTTTCGTTCGATCCACTTCGCTAAAACTTCTTCTGCTGATTGTTCTTCTTCAAAACGAAATTGATCAATGTTCGTAATTTCACCTTTTAATACTAATAAAAAACGTCCACTCGGACTCATTAGCATCTTTTTTTCACCTGTTATTAAGCGAGCAACACTTACTTGATAAACCTCTTCATATTTAGCTGCAACTTCATACGCATATTGAATCGCTTCAAATTCATTTTGATTGTGTGCTAATTCAATTTTATGACGTAAAGGAATCGCTAAATCTAAATCGATACAGGCTTCTTCTTCTCTATTTTTTAACATGTTCGATAGTAAATAATTCGCTCGTTTTAAATGTCCAATATAACCGATAATCGTACTCATCTGTGCTCCTCCTCTTTCAAACAAACATTATATTTTCTTTTCCCTCTCTTTTCTTCATTCAAACCTTCTTTCAAAAAACATTATTCATTGACATAAACTTCATTGACCACCTAAAAAGAACATTGTATGATAACAATACTTCAAGGAAAGGAGTGATTCGATGAAACAATCATTACCACCGAAAGTATACGATGCACTGCAACATGCACTCGATGAATTACACCGCGAACAATTGTTAGATTCGGCACAACTTCATCAGGCAAAAAGCTATTATAAGAAAAATAAAAAGCTTTCCCCGATTACTGCTTTACTATCAATTAGCGCAATTTTAATCGGAATTGGACTCATCGCACTCATTTCAAGTTTTTGGGCGACATTTACACCAAATATGAAATTTCTCGTTTTATGGGGAGGTACAGCACTACTTTTCACCGCTGCGTTCTTCTTAGAACGACAGAGCGTAAAAGCAGGAAGAAGTTTATATTATGCAGGGAGTTTAGCATTCGGAGCGAGCGTATTTTTACTCACCTCAATGTTTCTTCCTGAATACACAACGAGCGCTTCCTTTTTAACCATTGTCGGATTATTGCCACTCATCTACTTTTTACAAGACCGACTACTACTCGGTGGTGCATTTCTTACGATGATTATTACTTCCTTTAATTTTTGGTCGACGAATGCAATCAGTGAAGGGCTGATTGGGTTATTATTAACAAGTATTCTCATTAGTATTCACGAATACTCCAAACGACCGAATACGCTCCTTTATTCACTAGAAATTATCGCTCTTGCTGTCTGGTTTAACGTCTTATTCATGACATTAGATGTACCTGCTGTTTTCCAAGCGCTCTTCTTCATTTTATTCAGTATCGGTCTTTTGTATTTGCGGACAGAACGTTACAAAGCATGGACACCTTGGATGACGACACTTATTTTAGCCTTTGCAGGACTGAGCTTAACATTTCCTGAAACGTGGGAAAACGGCTTTATCGATCACGGACACGTCCCTGCTATTTTATGGACGATTGTGTTCACAGCAGTGCTCTTCCTTGCGTTGAAACGATTCACTTTACAATCGATCGTATTAATTGGACTCGTCACATTCCGTATTTACAGTAACTATACGTACGAGCTTATTCCAAAATCGTTATTTTTCTTACTAGCGGGGATCATTTTATTCATTATCGGATTTTTACTCGAACGAGCGTATCGCAAAAAAGAAGGAGGCTCTTCACATGAACAATAAGAAATTTTTTATTAGTTTATCCGTTCCTCTTCTTTTATTACTCGTTCTCTACTTCATTCCCTTTTATTTAATGAAATCTGATGAAACGATTGAACTTTCGATGTACTCGTATCAACCAGGTACATCAGATACAATTCCGTCTGTTGAATTTCATTTTTCTGAAAAAGAATTACAACAATCAAGTACAGAAGAAAACTTCAAAGATATTTTAGAGAAAACAGAAGGCACTCTCGATGGATACATCATCTTTACGAAAGATGTTCCTGCTCAAATCGAACGTCTCACTTTGCACGAACCGAAAAACGTTCCTTATGTACGAGCTACTTTTCAGCTCTACGATCACAAGTTTTCATACGACACATTAACGATTAATGTGCCCATCGGAAAAGCGATTCAAACGTATTCACCGCATACACCGAACAAAAAGAAAGAACAATTTCTATGGGACGATCAAGCAACGGATGACGTCAATTTCTTCAATGAACAATACCACTGGCTCGCAACGATTCATTTAAAAAATGGCCGAGGTATCCTTACAGATCTACAACCGGTCGATGATGAGCAAACGGATGTAAAGAAAAAAGAATAAGAAAAAAGGAACGGGCTCATTCGCCAGTTCCTTTTTTTATTTGTGTAGCTACACGTAAAAATGGTTGCAATACTTCCTCTACACTGCCTTCTTTTGCTAAATATCCCTTTTCTCCTGCCCACATCGACACGTAAGCTGGATTTTGTTGACGAATCGATTCACTACGCATTCGCTTCGTCCATTCATTTTGATAAGGATACGGAGCAATCGTTGCATCTTTCATCTCTTCGATAAACGTATTTCGAATGCCTTGTGCCCATTTGCCTGAAAATGCTTTCGTATAAACGAAATCCCCTTTTTTCGTTTGGCCAAGCACTTCTTTATGCAAAGAAGGAGCACCACTTTCTGTTGTTCGTAATAAAGCGGTTCCTAATTGAATCGCATCTGCCCCGAGCTCAAACATCGCTCGAGCATCTTTTTCTGTCGCAATGCCCCCTGCAGCAATGCGTGGAATTTTCATATGAGCAGTTTCTTGCAATAACTGCTCAAGTGCAACAAAACAACCTTCTTCAGTAAATGAACCGCGATGGCCCCCCGCTTCTTTCCCTTGCAAAATGACGACGTCCGCTCCTAAAGCTTCGACTTGCTCTGCTTCTTCTTTCGATGTCGCAGTTACAAGCGTAACAATTCCTTCCTTACGCAAACGATCGATATGTTCTTTTTTCGGTAAACCGAACGTGAATGAAACATAAGGGACTTGCGCCTCACAGACGACGTCGAGTTGCTCTTCATAAAAAGACTTCGGTGTCACAAGCGGCGCTGCATCTAATCCGAGACGATCTTCAAATGTTCGAATCGACGCATAAGCTCTCGCTGCACATACATTCGTGCAAGACGTTTCTTCCGGTACGAATAAATTCACACTAAACGGTGCTGATGTCATCGATTGAATTTTGGCAATCGCCTCACTCGTTGCCTCTTCCGTCATATACCCCGCGCCTAATGAACCGAGTGCCCCTGCCTCTGAACAATGTGCGACAAATTCTGGTGTCGTCACACCTGCCATTGGTGCTTGAACGACTTTTCTCATATCCATTCCTTCTTTCGCCTTTATTTTGCTGTTTTCGTCAACGTTTTACCTGTAAGGCCAAAAAGAATCGTTAATACTGGTGAAAGTAAAGAGAAAAATGCAAATGGTAAGTACGCAAGAACTGGTACCCCTAAAGCATCTGCTATAAAAATACCACAAACACTCCATGGAACGAGCGGGTTAACGACCGTCCCTGCATCTTCCATTACTCGACTTAAGTTTTTCGCTTCGAGCCCTACTTTCGCATAGTGTTCTTTGAACGATTGTCCTGTTAAAAGGATCGATAAATATTGTTCGCCGATGAAGACGTTAACGCCGATCGCCGTTAAAGCAGATGCTGTCACGACAGACGATGCTTTCGTTAACATATGTTGCACTTTTCGTAATAAGCTCTGAACAATACCGAGAGTAAATAATAATCCTCCCATACTTAATGCAAGTAAAACGAGACCGATTGTAAACATCATACTATTTAATCCGCCTCTTGTTAAGAGGGCATCGATTGCTTCTTGACCTGTTTCGCTCACAAAACCACCAAACATGATGTTCATTACGTCAGATGCTGACAAATTCATATGTAAATATGATAAAGCGATCGCAACGACTGAACTGATTGCTAATGTTAAAACCGCGGACGTTTTACGAAATGTTAAAACAATTAAAACGAGTAACGGTATAAGCGCGTACCAATGAACCATACCGGTTGCAAGCAATCCTTCTTTAAAAGATTGCATGTTTTCCATCGGAATCGCATCTGCTTTCGGTGACAACCACATAAAGAGGCCTCCGGTAATAATAAAGGCTGGTACCGTCGTCCAACTCATATTTTTAATATGTTCGAATAAATCGACACCGACAAGAGATGCTGATAAGTTCGTCGTATCAGATAACGGAGACATTTTATCTCCGAAGAACGCTCCGCTAACAATCGCACCAGCGACCATCGGTAATGAAACGTCCAAAGCAGTAGCCATTCCTAAAAAAGCGACACCGACTGTTGCTACAGTCGTCAGCGAACTTCCAACCGAAATCCCGATAATTCCTGTGACGACAAAAACTGTCGCTAAGAAAAATGTCGGTGAAATAAAACTAAATCCTAAATACATAAGTGTCGGAATCGTTCCCCCGATAATCCAACTACTGACTAAAATTCCAATAAAGAAGAATAGGAAAACGGCTCCCATTCCACTACTTGCTCCTTGCACCATGCCATGTTCCATCGTTTTATAATCAATGCCGCGAAACAGTCCATATAAAATCAAGAAAAATGTTGATAATAAAATCGGAATATGTGGTGCGACTTCGAAGAAATAAATACTCCCTCCGATTGTTCCAACTACGAGAATCGATAATAAGACTGCTTCCCAAAATGGGGTTTTTCTCACTTCTTGAATCGTTAACAACACGCTCACCCTTTCTTTTTTCAAACACAAAAAGAGCCTCTTCATCCCTAAAAGGGACGAAGAAGCTCTCCGCGTTACCACCCTCGTTAACGTACAAATAATAAATCATTACATACGTTCACTTATCTTAATCGATATGCGCTACTGTATTTCGTTACCGCCCTCGCCTAAACTTTCACCACCCGTTTAGTCTCTATTTGCTGACCGGAGCGTCCCTACTCGTTTTGTAGCATCGATTGCTTTATTTTTTTCATTTCCTGTTTGCAAACTTGGAATTGATAGAAATCGTACACACGATTTTATCGAATGTCAAGCCTTTTTACATTTTTTCTTCATTCGGATGAAGCATTTCATATTGAACAACCGTCGGTAAATCAAATTTTCTTTCACGATCTTTAAACCTTACAAACACCGTCGTATCAATAATCGATGTAATAACACCTTCCCCGAAAACTCGATGAATAACAGACATATTTTCAACAAAAGGTTGTTCAGCTAAAGCGGACGTTTCTTTTTGCTTCAAACGTGTCCGTTTCATTTTTTCAGGACGTTCATTTTTTTGCATGAGACGTTCTTTTTCAGGCAATTGATCGTACCGAACTTCTGAGACGAAACGTGATTCTTCTCTTTTTTTCCCTTTCGCTTCTTGAACGGACAATAACTCTAGACGTTCTTTCGCTCGTGTCATTCCGACGTAAAAAAGGCGGCGCGCCTCCTCTAATAAATCAATCGATCCTTCGTCTTCTTCTGTCGGTAAAATGCCTTGTTGTAAATCGATCATAAATACTCGACGCCATTCAAGTCCTTTTGCCGAATGAATCGTCGACAATGTAACAACATCCCCTGTTTGTTCGCGCTTTGCTTCTTTCATAATTTCTTTCAATTGTTCCAACTCTGTTAAAAACTGTTCCACCGTCTCTGTTCCATGAGCAATTGTTTCTAATGTTTCATACATGTCGAGCAAATAGTCGATCCGGTGACCAAACTTTTCTGCACGACTCCGGATTGCTTCTTCATATTGAAATTCATGACGGATTGTCTCTAAAATATTGGAAGGTGTTGCTCCTTTTAATGATGCATAGGCATCTTTCATTTGCAACAAGCCATCTTTTTGATAAGAACGGAGCGATGTATTTGCCGCAATGAATCGATCAAATACATTTGTTTCATCGCCTTCGTACTGTTCAAAAGCTTCCAACATTTTTCTCGACAAATAAAGCTCTAATTTAAATGCAATTTGACGAAAAGCTTGCCGGTCATTCGGTGCGTCAATTAACTGCATAAAACTTAATACATCACGTACGAGCCAATGAGAAAAGAAACGATGATCCGCATCTTTCATATAAAATGGAATCCCTCGACGATGCAATTCACTCGCATACATCGTTGATGAAAAGTGATTGCGAAACAAAACCGCTACTTCCCCAAGCTCTTCTTCTTTCACAAGTTCACTGGCCACATAGTTCATCTGTTCATACGTGTTTTGAAACGACTGAATAAAGATTTCACTCGTGCGTGAAGTACCAGCATGCATCTCTTTTTCATAACGATTTTGGTTCCGACGAATGAGATCATTTGCTGCTTGAACAATTTTTTCGCCGGATCGATAATTTGTTGTTAAATAGTAAACCGTACTTTCCGGATAGCGCTGCTCAAATTGCAATAAGTAATCTGGACTCGCTCCACGCCACGTATAAATGGATTGATCATCGTCCGCAACGACGAATAAATTGTGATGAACCGATGCGAGTTGCTCAATTAAACGATGTTGGACGAGTGAAGTATCTTGACTTTCATCCGTTAAAATAAAATCGTATTGACTCGCATGTCGCATACGAAATGAGGACGACATGCGAAGTGCTTCCTCCGCAATCGTCAACATATCATCAAAGTCGATCCACCGGTGATGTGTATTACTCTTCTTCCACTGTTCATACAATTGTCCAACTTTTCCTGCTTCTCTGAAAGGCTCATAACGCTTCCATTCATCGATCGGAATCATTTTATTTTTCATCTCGCTAATAAATGTTTCAACTTCTTGCAGACGATCTTCTTGAAGATAATCATTCGTCACTTGACGGTACACTTCTTGTAAAGCATCCCGTTTAGACGTCGGACTATTTTTGCTTTCTAAAAATGTGTAAGGTATCCCCTCACGATATAATGCCTCTTTCGTCATATGGAAAGCTAAACGATGGATCGTTGAAAATAGCGGTGGTGCTACTTGAGGAAAATAAAAGTGAAAACGTTTATGTAACTCCAATGCTGCTTGTTTACTAAAAGTAATAGCTAATATCCGTTTCGGGTCAACTCCTCGTGCAATTAAGGCTCCGATACGTAAAATTAATGTCGTCGTTTTCCCAGAGCCAGGACACGCTAAAACGAGCGCCGGACCGAATGCATGGTCAATGACTGCTCGTTGTTCATCATTTAACGTCAATTGTAATGTTGTTTCAATCTCTTCCAACCATCCGTCCACATTATCCGTTCCTTTCTACTGTCCATTCGTTCAGTATATCAAAATTTATAAGCGTGCGTAAAGTGACTAGGACAAAACAGTCTCTAAATAGCAAAAGACACTTGAATTTTTAATCGTTCAAAAGAAGTTGAGCAGTAAATTGCTTTATTAAAAAAACGAAGCATTAAGACTTCTAACCGTAGAGACTACGGAGATAACCTAATCAATTAGCATTCGTTAAAACTCTGTACTTTGGAATCTACTAGGCTTTAGCCTAATGGTCGTTCAATCAGTATACAATCCTTTCGTTTTCCTTTCTATTCAGTTACAATATACATACCATGAAAATACATTAGGAGGTCTACAATGGTTAAAAAAATATTTGCAGCTTTTATCGCAATGACATTACTATTTTCATTTACACCGGTAATGGATATTGTGACACAAGATGACTCAACGGTGGAAGCTAAACGTATGAAGTCTGGTAAAGGTGGATTCAAATCTCCAAATAAATCAAACTTCCAAAATACAAAAAAACAAGAGCAAAAACCGAAACAAGATCAAACAAAAAATAAACAAACAGCTAACCAACAGAAAAAAGGTGGCATGATGGGTGGCCTTATGGGAGGTCTTCTCTTCGGGGGACTCGCGGGACTTCTCTTCGGTAGCTTATTTGCTAATATGGGCGCAATGGGAGCAATTTTCGGATTCCTCATCAACATGCTTGCCATCGTAGCAGTCATTATGCTTGTCCGTTACTTGTTCAAAAAATATATTGCTTATAAAGTCGAACAAGAAAAAAACCGTACGGATCGATAAGGAGGCAGTTGAATGGTTTTAGATCAACAAGATTTAATAAACGCCGCATGTCTTTTCGGCGCACGTGAATTCAATACGATTCCCGACAATATTGAAGTCGAATTATTTTACGATGATGAATGGAGCTCACCGTTCGGTGCAGAACTTCATTTCGACGGACGTGAACTTGAAATTGATACACCTAAATTGATCGCAGGTATTCGTATGTATTTAAATCAATATACAGATATTGATCCGATGGCAGCTAGTATCGATCTTCAAATGGATGAAGACGGCACATTTTATGCAAACATCGAAGAATAGCAAAGTCGCTTGCACTTTACTCTTTTCGTAAAGTACAAGCGGCTTTTTATTTTGGTTCTATAATATATATTGGGGTTTTCACACAATTCCTTCGGATTTGTGCGCATAAAAAAACGTACGTCTCCTTGTTTTCCTATATACTTTGATTGACTAGAAAAAAGTATCAAACAGGAGGCGTACGCTATGAACAAGTATAAAACAACTTACCCAGGATTGGAAGATATGATTATTACAAAAGAAGAATTAGTTGAGGGTACCTATCATATTCATTTAGAACGACAAAAGACACGATCAATGTGTCTACGATGTACTCATATGACTTCTAAAGTACATAATTATCGAATTCAAAAAACGTGGCATGCTTATAATAGAAAAATTATCAAACGTTTACGTACCGTTTTGTATAAAAGAAACTTGTCTCCTTTGAAACGAAAAGAATTGATGCGCTACTTATCCTATTCTGAAGAGTTAACAGAAGCCTACCAGTTGAAAGAATCTTTTGTTCAGTGGTTTGATCGATCGAAGGAGTCAAAAAATATTTCGGAAGTGAAAAACGGCCTGATTGATTGGTATGAAGAAGTATTAGCATCTAATTGTGAACCAATGAAGCGTACAGTGATGACATTCAAAAGGTGGCAAACAGAGATTTTGAATAGCTTTGTTTATGGCTATACAAATGGTTTTGTAGAAGGATTAAACAACAAAACGAAAGTGATCAAAAGAGCAGCCTACGGCTTTCGTTCTTTTTATCACTTCCGAGCAAAGATTTTATTAAGTCATAAGTATAAAAATATAGGGTCTCATTTAGGGTGACGTATTCGTCACCCCAACATTTGAAATAGAACCGTTTTATCTTTGTGTACAATTCTTCGGATTTGCATGCTTGCCGCGGGCTCGCTCTTCAACTTCCCAAGCAAGTTTTCTCGGGAACTTGCTTGGGTGATTTTCAGAGCTCGCAATTCCGCAGGCGTCCGCA
>JASLGI010000247.1 GCA_030149685.1 Bacillaceae bacterium
TCGCGTCCTCATCGCTTTTGATGAAGACGATCAAATTCCTGAATGGGTGCAACGAACATATTAAAAAAATGCGTGAGAGTGGAGAGCATCCTCCTTTCTCACGCATTTTCCTATTCTATAATGATATACACGAGCTCTACGGGTCCGTGTACACCGATAATTTGTTGCATCTCAATATCTGCACTTTGACTCGGTCCTGAAATGAAAGATACGCAAGAGGCAAGTTCACCCGTTTCATGAAATTGCTCACGAATGGACGCTGCTGCTTGTGTCATTCGTGGAACGATTCGACTTACGGGAATGAGCGCAATGTGCGCACGTGGTAACAAACTAACACTTCTTCCCATCTCCTCATTCATCTCTAACACGACAGACCCTGACTCTGCTAACGCATACGTGCAAGA
Source organism: Bacillaceae bacterium (assembly GCA_030149685.1). Next base: position 405 of record JASLGI010000247.1, read on the forward strand.
CGTAATCCCTACGTCTGCTCGCTCACTAAAAACAATCGGTTCTTCCGCTTCTTGCCAAAATTGCACGTCCCTTTGATTGTCGATCCATTCTCGGATAGGGAAATGTGCCGTTTGCTCATCGCTGGACACGATAATACGTTTTGCATGAAGTGCATCAAGCTTTTGTTGCAACACTTGACCTACTTCTTGTTTCGTCGTCACGATCACATCAATGTGATTCGCGATTGATTGAGCGACAAAGGCATCAAGCAGCTCTTCTTCTGTCGCACGCTGCCATGCCCGGTGATGAGGATTGTTTTGCCAGACAGGTTTCTCTACCGTATGTTGAATCCGTGGCCTTCCGAGTTCATGAGCAACATGTGTTAAAAAATCTTCTTTTTTCATGAGCGATCCCCCCGTTTTTTAAACCATTGACGAAATGTCGTCTTCGGCGGTGCTGGGAAATTACGTGCATTCGTCCATTTCCCGAGTGCGCTCGGACCATTCGTAATTTGTTCATCTTTCGTCCACGGTTTTAATGAGACACGTGCTAAACTTGTGCTTAACTTATAAGCCGCAGGATGTGTCGCCCACTCGACATACCCTTTCATCGCTACTTTTTCCATTTTCGGTGCCATGCCGAGTTTGACGATGTTTTCGCGGTGGCGAATCAAATGTTCATGGAGTGGAATTTTCACCGGACATGCATCCGTGCATGCTGCACATAATGTCGAAGCAAACGGTAAATCTTTATGATTTTCATAGCCGTCAAGAAGTGGTGTCAATACTGCACCAATCGGACCTGGATAAATCGATCCGTAAGCGTGACCGCCGATATGACGATACACAGGACATGCATTAATACATGCCGCACAACGGATACAATGAAGAGCGGATTGAAATTCTGTCCCTAAAATCTTTGACCGTCCATTATCGACGATGACTAAATGAAATTCTTCTGGACCGTCTTCTTCCTCACTGCGCTTTGGCCCTGTAAGTGCTGTAATATAACTCGTCAACTTTGCACCGACTGCTGAACGTGTCAGTAAACCGACGAGTACTTCCATCTCTTCCCACGTCGGAACGATTCGTTCCATTCCCATCACCGTAATTTGCGTTTTCGGCAATGTCGTTGCCATACGCGCATTCCCTTCATTTGTCACAAGTGTCACTGTACCTGATTCTGCTACCGCAAAGTTACATCCCGTGATACCGACATCGGCTGTTAAAAAGTCATGACGTAACTGCTCTCTGGCAAAAAGGGCAAGTTCTTCTGGGTCATTCGTTTGATCGTATCCTCTTTTTTCATGAAACGTTTCTTGAATTTGATCGCGATTTAAATGAAGCGCAGGCGTCACAATATGCGAGGGATAGTCATTGTCTAGTTGTAAAATCCACTCACCTAAATCGGTTTCAACGACTGTCGCTCCCGCTTGTTCAATCGCTTCGTTTAAACCGATTTCTTCAGTGACCATCGACTTTGATTTCACTACTTTTTTCGCTTCTTTTTCGCGGATAATGTTTTCAACATAGGCATTCGCCTCCGCTGCGTCTCGAGCGAAAAACACATGTCCTCCACGCGCTTCTACTTGCGTCGATAACTCATCTAAATAATAATCTAAATGATTGATTGTATGTGTACGAATCTCTTCTCCTAATTCTCTCCACTCTTCCCAATCCCCTAATTCCTCTGTCGCTTTTTGTCTCCCTGAACGGAAACGTCCTTGTGCAGATGCAATCGACTCACGCATAAATATGTTTTGTACTTCTCGTTCAATCCGTTCTTCATACGATTGATCAGTAATACGAATACTCATCGTTCTCCCCCTTTTGGAAAATCGTTTAAAATTTCAGCAATATGTTTCACTTCAACGGGTGCGCCGCGACGTGTGAGTCGACCTGCAATATTCATTAAACAAGCCATATCTCCCCCTGTTAATACGTCCGCTTCTGTCTCTTCTACGTGACGTGCTTTTTCATCGACCATACACCCTGAAATAACGTCATTTTTCACAGAAAATGTTCCTCCGAAGCCACAACAGTCTTCCGCTTGCGATAACGGTACGAGCGTCACACCTGGAATGCTTTCGAGTAGACGAATCGGTGCTTCTTTCACTCGTAATAAACGAGTCATATGACAAGATGGATGATACGTCACCGTTCCTTTAAATGTCGAAGGAACGTTGCGCACTTCTAACACTTCATATAAAAATTGCGTCAATTCATACGACTTATTCGCAAGATTTGTCGCTTTTTGATAATAGATCGGATCGTCTTTAAAAATTTCTGGATACGCACGAAACATCGTAATACATGAACCACTCGGAGCGACGACATATTGTGCAGACTCAAACGTATCGATCATATGACGCATCGCTTTTTTCGCATC
>JASLGI010000042.1 GCA_030149685.1 Bacillaceae bacterium
AAGAAGCTGAAAGACTTCTAACCGTAGGGACTACGGGGATAGCCTAATCAATTAGCGTTCGTTAGAACGCTGTACTTAGGAATCTACTAGGCTTTAGCCTAGTAGTAGTTCAATACAGCGGGATGATTGTTGTAATTTCGATAGGTGTGCTTTACTTATTTCAAAAATATCAATAAAAAGAGGCTGCGGAATTTCCGCGCCTCTTTTCTTTTACTATTTTTTCAGTTGATGGACGAGTGTTTCCTTCGGTGTAACGTAAATCGTCTGTTGTTCGAAGTAATTAACAAATCCAGGTGGTGTGCCGTTCGGTTTTTTTACATGTTCAATTTGTGTGTAATCGACAGGCACTGCGCTTGAGAGACGCCCTTTACTAAAGTAAGCGGCGAGCATTGCAGCTTCTTCAATCGTTTGTTCATCGGGTTGATCGGAGTGAATGACCACATGTGAGCCAGGGATATCTTTCGTATGCAACCAAATATGTTTCGGAGCAGCTTTACGGAACGTTAAATAGTCATTTTGTTTGTTATTTTTACCGACAGAAATCGGAATTCCTTTTGAAGAGACGAACTCTGATAGTTGAACTTTATCTTTTTTCTTTTTCTTCTGTTGTTTTTTTCGACGCATATAACCGCGTTCAATCAATTCTTCACGAATATCTTCTAAATCGTCTGGTCCTGCTTGTGTGACTTGTTGGAGCAAAATATCGAAATATGCTAATTCTTGGTCGGCAATTTTTAATTGACGAGCAAGAACGGTTAATGCATTTTTCGCTTTTCGGTGACGTTTAAAATAGTTTTGCGCATTTTCAATCGGTGTTTTTTGTGGGTCGAGTGGAATCGTTACTTTTGTTCCTTGCTCATAATAATTATCGAGTGTCGCCTCAGTCATTCCACGTTCAAGCGCATAATTATTTGCAGTTAAAAGTTCTCCGTATAATTGATATGTTTCATACGATTTAGCAGCTTCGCGTTCTTTTTCAATTTTTACTTTTTTCTTTGTTAATTTGTCGATTTCGTTTTTTAGCCAACGTTCTAAATCGAGTGCTTGAGCTTTCGTCCGCTCGCGTTCAGCACGCCCGAAATAAACGGCATCAAGTAAAGCGCCAAGTGAGTCATACGTTGCGATGACTTCGTCAGCAACCGCTAATGAAATAGCTGAAAAGTCTTCGCGTCCATTTTCTTTCATAATTTCTGGATGAAAAGGTTCACGTTCGAAGAGTTCAATAAATGAGCGAAATGTTTCATAGGGTGGCGCGTCACTATTCGTTAATCGATTGTCGAGCTCACGTGCGTGAACGGGTGCGAAACCGAGTAAATGATGAATGAAGTCACGCGGTTTCGTCACGAGTGTTAAAATTTCTTCAAATTGTTCTTCCGTCACTTCATAAGGATTTTGTTTGTCTTGAGGTGGTGCTGGGACGTATTCATGCCCCGGAAGAACTGTTCGATAACTGTTCATAAAAGGGGGTAAATGTTTCATGCTGTCTAAAATTTTATTCGTTTCAGGATCGATTAAAATCGCATTGCTATGTCTTCCCATCAGTTCGACGATGAGTTGACGAGTGACAGCATCTCCGATTTCGTTACGCGCTTGAATCGTTAAAACAATAACACGGTCATTTGTGATTTGTTCAATTGCTTCGATTGTTCCGCCATCGATTTCTTTTCGAAGACGCATACAAAACATCGGAGGTTCTTTCGGGTTTTGAATCGTTTCCTCTGTAATGTGTAATCGTGCATAAGAAGGATGGATTGAAAGCAAAAGCCGCTCGTTTTTTCGATTGGCTCGTACGGTGAAAACGAGTTCATGTTCATTCGGTTGATGAATTTTAGAAATCCGTCCTCCTTTTAATTTTTGAAGTTCTGTCGTAATTGCTCGGGTAAATAAGCCGTCAAAAGCCAAAATAATCACTCTTTCTTTCGTTTTCATCTATATTAACACTCAAAGGGCTCTTTATGTTATAATACGAACAGATTGCGCCTATTTGCGCACGATTACTATTGTGAGAAGAAGAGGGATTAGAGTGAAGAACAGAAAAGGTTTACTCATCGTACTTTCAGGCCCTTCAGGAGTAGGTAAGGGAACAGTACGTGAAGAGTTATTTCGACGTCCGAATGCAAATTATGAATATTCAATTTCAATGACGACTCGTTCACCGCGTGAGGGAGAACGAGATGGTGTCGATTATTTCTTTAAAACGAAAGAAGAATTTGAAGAGCTTATTCGACAAGGTCGTTTATTGGAATATGCGCAATATGTGAACAATTATTACGGAACGCCTCTCGATTATGTCGAAGAGATGATTGAAGCAGGCCGTGACGTCTTTTTAGAAATTGAAGTAGTCGGTGCAAAGAAAGTGCGTGAAGTGATGCCAGAAGCATTGTTCGTTCTTCTCGTACCGCCAAACTTCTCAGAGTTAGAAAGTCGTTTAGCTGGTCGTGGAACTGAATCGCCAGAAGTTGTTCGAAGTCGTATTGAAAAAGCAAAAGAAGAATTAGCGATGATGCATTTATATGATTACGTCGTCGAAAATGATACAGTGGATGCAGCGGCAGATCGTATTCAAGCGATTATTACTGCTGAACATTGTAAACGTGAACGTGTAGAAGAACATTATGAAGATATGGTGAAAGGGGAATAATGCATGTTATATCCATCAATTGATCAATTAAAAGAAAAAATCGATTCAAAATATGCACTCGTTACGCTTGCAGCAAAACGTGCGCGTGAAATGCAAGAAGAAGGTTTGTTTTTATTAGACAAAGAGCAGTATCAAGCGAAACAACATGTCGGTCAAGCATTAGAAGAAATTGTTCATGGTGTTTTATCTCATCATGAATTATCAGATGAAGAAGACCGACGCCGCAATAGTTAATGACAACCAAACTCCCTCTTGATTCGAGGGAGTTTGTTCTTTAATAGAGGAGGAATTTACATGGAACGAAAAAAAGTACTCGTCGCTGTGACAGGTGGTATCGCTGTTTATAAATCAGTGACACTCGTAAGTCGTTTAGCTCAAAAAGGATACGATGTAAAAGTCGTCATGACAGAAGGAGCGAAGCAATTCGTTCAACCACTTGCTTTTCAAGTAATGTCAAGAAATGATGTTTATTTTGATACGTTTGATGAAAAAGATTCTTCAGTAATTGCTCATATTGATTTAGCAGATTGGGCAGATTTAATTGTCGTCGCTCCAGCGACTGCTAATATGATTGGGAAATTAGCGAATGGTATTGCAGACGACATGGTGTCAACGACATTACTCGCAACGAAAGCACCGATTTGGATTGCGCCTGCAATGAATGTCGATATGTATCATCATCCTGCAGTTCAACGAAATATGGACCAGCTCGTCGCTGACGGTTATACATTTGTTGAACCAGGTGAAGGGTTTTTAGCATGCGGTTATGTTGGAAAAGGTCGTATGGAAGAACCGGAAGTCATTGCAGAAAAAGTAACGCAGCATTTTGAAGAAGATAAGGAAAAACTTTTAGAAGGAAAGCATGTACTCGTCACAGCAGGGCCGACATTAGAAAGAATCGATCCTGTCCGTTATATTTCGAATTTTTCTAGTGGGAAAATGGGTTTTGCAATGGCTCGTGCAGCGAAACGTCTCGGGGCAGATGTCACACTTGTTGCAGGTGTTACTTCTTTACCTACACCAGAAGGAGTCGAGCGAGTCGACGTAGAAAGTGCAGAAGAGATGTTCCAAGCGGTTATTCGTCGTTACGATGTCGTTGATATCGTTGTGAAGTCCGCTGCGGTAGCGGATTATCGTCCGAAACATGTTTCCGATCAAAAAACGAAAAAGCAAGCAGGTCCTGCCGTGATTGAGTTAGAACGTACGACAGACATTTTAAAAACACTCGGTGAGCAAAAGACGGATCAATTGCTCGTCGGTTTCGCCGCAGAAACAGAAAATGTGCTCGCTTATGGAGAGAAAAAACTTCAAGAGAAAAACTTAGATTATATCATCATTAACGATGTAACAAATCCTGACGGAGGATTCGGAAATGACACGAATGTTGTCACATTGATGCGAAAAGATGGAAAGCGAAAGCCTTATCCTGCGATGGATAAAGAAGCATTAGCATATGATATTTTACGTACAATCGCACAGAAAGAAGTCGACGCTTAATGTGTTATGCATCCGTCATTGTCGATGTTCCCGCTTACGCGATCGATCGTCCATTTGATTACATCGTGCCAGAAAAATGGCGTGACATCATTCAAGTAGGAAGTCGTGTCAAAGTACCTTTTGGTCACCGTCATATTTTAGGGTATGTCGTTCAATTAGCGAGCGAAACAACAGTAGACCCATCGAAGTTAAAACAACTATCAGAACTGATCGATGTCGAACCGGTATTGACGGAAGAATTGTTACAACTAGCGCATACGATGGCGAATGAAACGATTTGTTTACACATTGAGGCATTGCAAGCGATGTTACCTTCAGCCATGCGGATGCGTTATGACAAACAAGTAATAGTGCTCGACCGAGACCAACTCGTCGAGCCATTTCGTCATGCATTCGCTAAAAAAGATACCGTACCACTAAAAGCATTTCATGAAGAAGATTATCCGCTTCTTCGCCAACTCGTTCGTCAACGGATACTCGATATCGAAACAGTAATGAAACAACAAGAGAAAAAGAAAAAAGTACGTATGATCCAAGTCCCACCTATGGCAGAACTTTTACATGCGATGGAAGATGTGCCGAAAAACGCGAAACGTCAACAACAGCTCATGGAATGGATGTTTCAACACCCGAATGAAAAAATTCCATCCGTTGAACTGCAAAAACAAGCTAATGTAACCGCTGCGGTATTGAAAAATTTCATCGACAAAGGAATCATTACTGAAACGTATGAAGAAGTATACCGAGAAATTGATGCTTCTACATTAGCAGTTGACAAAGTTGTTGAATTAACGAAAGAACAAAAGTTAGCACTGACGTCTATTAATCAAGCCATCGATCGTGAACGAGATGAAATATTTTTACTTCACGGTGTCACAGGCAGTGGTAAGACAGAAGTATATTTACGCGCTATCGAAAGAGTGCTTGAACGAGGTGAAGAAGCGATCGTTTTAGTACCTGAAATCTCACTCACCCCCCAAATGACCGCTCGTTTTAAAGCGCGTTTCGGCAGCCGTGTCGCTGTGATGCATAGTGGGTTATCTGCTGGGGAGAAGTATGACGAATGGCGCAAAGTCCGTAGAAAAGAAGTCGATGTCGTCGTCGGTGCGCGTTCAGCAATATTCGTACCATTTACAAATATCGGGCTCATCATTCTAGATGAAGAACATGAGTCCACGTACAAACAAGAGGACGCACCGAGGTATCATGCGCGTGACATGGCGAAGAAACGTGCAGCTTATCATCGTTGTCCTGTCATTTTAGGTAGTGCCACACCGGCATTAGAAACGTATGCACGTGCACGTAAAGGAGTTTACACATTACTCGAAATGAAAGAACGCCCAAACACACTCGCGCTACCGAAAGTAGAAGTTGTCGATATGCGTGAACAGCTCCGTTTAGGGAATCGTTCGATGTTTTCAGAGGAATTGATTCACGCGATAACGACACGCATTGAAAAAAACGAGCAAATTATTTTGTTTTTAAATCGCCGAGGATTTGCAAGTTTCGTCTTATGTCGAGAGTGCGGTCTCGTCGTCGGTTGTCCGAACTGTGATATTTCTTTAACATATCATCGAGCAACGAATGAATTGAAGTGTCATTATTGCGATCATCGCACACAAACTCCTGAAACTTGCCCAGAATGTCAAAGTCCTAACATTCGCTTTTTCGGAACGGGTACACAACAAGTAGAACAAGCATTACTTGAAGAAATACCTGATGCGCGCGTCATCCGAATGGATGTCGATACGACGAGCCGAAAAGGAGCGCATGAAAAACTATTGAAAAAGTTTGAAACAGGCGAAGGAAATATATTACTCGGTACGCAAATGGTTGCAAAAGGGCTCGACTTTCCGAATGTGACACTCGTCGGAGTCATCGCGGCGGATACGACATTACATTTACCAGACTTTCGCTCGGCAGAACGAACCTTCCAATTGCTCACTCAAGTTAGTGGACGTGCAGGAAGAGCAGAGTTGCCAGGTGAAGTCATTATTCAAACGTATTCGCCCGACCATTACGCCATTCAACTAGCAGCCCAACAAGAGTATTTCCCATTTTACGAAACAGAAATGCGTGTGAGAAAAATAGCGAGTTATCCACCGATGTATTACGTCGTCCTCATCCGACTTAGTCATAAAGAAGCAGGGGCTGCAGCAAGTTATGCTCACCGGATTGCCCGATTTTTACGAAGTGAGTTACATGAACCGACACTCGTGATCGGTCCTGCGCCGAGTGCGATTCCCCGAATCAAAAATAGATATCGTTATCAATGTTTGATAAAATATAAACGAGAACCTGCCTTACTCGATACATTGCACCGATTAATGCATATGTATCGAACACAATGGCAAAAAGAAGATGTTCGTCTCGTCATAAATATTGAACCAGCATCGATATTGTAAGGAGTGACAGTATGTCAACAGCAATTAAAGATTTTACAAAAGAACAAGAGCAAATGACGAAAGAAGTAACTGTTTTTGATGAACGGATTCAGCGGCTTGTCAAACGTTTACTCAATACATTACACAAAACAGAAAGTGTCGGTTTGTCGGCGCCTCAAATTGGAGAAAATGAGCGAATCGCAGTCATCGATTTTCGTGATGATCGAGACCCTCTCGTTTTAATCAACCCTGTCCTCATTCGTTATTACGGGAGTGAAACGGAAATGGAAGGTTGTTTAAGCTATCCAAATGTTTATGGTACCGTAACGCGTCCGGAAGCGATCATCGTTGAAGCGCAAGATGTTGATGGTTCTGTGTTTGAAATTACAGCAGAAGGCATCGAAGCACGTGCGATTTTACATGAAATGGACCATTTAGTCGGAGTAGCATTTATTGATAAGTTAGAAGAACGTATCGACCCAGAACACTTTTATGAAGAGGAGTAATAAAATTGACGAAAATTGTATTTATGGGAACACCTCCATTTTCTGTTCCTATTTTAGAAATGTTAGCTGAAAATTATGAAGTACAAGCAGTAGTGACACAGCCTGACCGCCCTGTCGGAAGAAAACGTGTTTTAACACCACCTGCAGTGAAAGTAGCAGCAGAAAAATTAAATATTCCGGTATTACAGCCAGAGAAATTAAGCGACTCAGAAGAATTAAAGCGAGTGCTCGACCTTCAACCCGACCTTGTCGTTACAGCAGCATTCGGACAGTTGTTACCGAAGGAGTTATTAGAAGCACCACGTCTCGGTTGTATTAACGTGCACGCTTCCTTATTACCAGCTTATCGCGGAGGGGCACCGATTCACCAAGCAGTGATTGACGGAGCGAAAGAAACAGGAATTACGATTATGTATATGGCAGAAAAGCTCGACGCAGGCGATATTATTAGCCAACGAGCGATTCCGATCCAACATGATGACTATACAGGGAAATTATTTGATGATTTATCACTCGTTGGGCGTGACTTATTAAAAGAAACGATGCCATCGATCATTGACGGAACGAATGAACGCATTCCTCAAAATGAAGATGAAGTGACGTATGCGTGGAATATTTCACGTGAGGATGAGCGAATAGATTGGGCAAAAGGAGGAGAAGCGATTCGAAACCATATTCGTGGCCTTCACCCTTGGCCGACTGCTTATACGACATTTGCCGGAGAACGTGTGAAAGTATGGTGGGCAGAGCTAGAAGAAGGACGTGAAGGAACACCAGGAGAAATATTAGAAATTCGTGAAGACGGTGTTATTGTAGCATCAAGTGATACGACAGCTCTTCGTTTAACAGATATTCAACCGGCAGGGAAACGTCGTATGGATATTGCACAATTCGTTCGTGGGACGAACTGGAAAGTAGGGGACCGTTTCGAATGAAGACGATGAATGTACGAGCGCTCGCGCTAGATACTTTATTACGCATCGAAGAAGAAGGGGCGTATAGCAACGTAGCGATTGATGAAGCGTTGCAACGTGCGTCTTTTAACGATGCGGACCGTCGTCTTTTTACGACACTCGTTTACGGAACACTGCAATACCGAGAAACGCTCGATTATTATTTAGAACCGTTTATCCAACATCGACTCGATCGAGACGTTCGTATGTTATTGCGTTTATCTATTTATCAAATAGTATACTTAACGCGAATACCTTCACACGCCGTCGTTCATGAAGCGGTAACGATTAGTAAAAAGCGTCATTCAAAACGAGTAGGTGGGGTAGTAAACGGCATACTTCGTTCATTTTTACGCGAGCCACTTCGTTCATTCGATGAAATAGAAGATCCGATTGAGCGATTAGCGGTCGAGACGAGTCACCCAGTGTGGCTCATCCGTCGTTGGTATTATCAATACGGCTTAGAAGAAGCGACGAATATTGCGAGAATGAATAACGTGCCACCACCATCTACTGCACGAGTGAATAAGATGAAAACGACACCTGAACAATTAGCTGCTCGTTTACAAGAAGAAGGTTTTGATTGTGAAGTGAGCACGACGACGGATGTATCTTTACGAGCAATGAATGGAAATTTCGCACAAACAGAAGCGTTCAAAGAAGGACTTCTTTCTGTACAAGATGAAAGTTCAATGCTCCCAGTCGTCGCTTTAGATCCACAACGAGGGGAAACAATTTTAGACGTTTGTGCAGCACCTGGAGGAAAAACAGCATTTATCGCAGAGAAAATGCACGATGAAGGAACGATTTACGCGCATGATATTTATGCACATAAAATTGATACGATCAATGAACAGGCAGCACGTTTAGGAATTACATCGATTCAAGCGTCTATTCAAGATGGTCGAATGTTGAGTGAGCGGTATGAAAGTGAATCATTTGACCGTATTTTAATCGACGCTCCGTGTAGTGGTTTTGGTGTGATTCGACGAAAGCCTGAAATTAAATATGAACGAGATGAACGTGATATTCAACGTCTTGCTCATCTTCAGTGGCAAATTGTTGAAGAAGCGATTCCTTTATTGAAAAAGGGTGGAAGACTCGTCTATAGCACATGTACGATTGACCAATTAGAAAATGATCAAATCGTTCAAAAAATTGAGAAGCATTATCCTCAGATGGCCCTCATCGATTCTCCCTTACAGCAGTTGTTAGAAACGAATGAGCGTGCCGTCCAATTATTCCCGCATACGATTGAAAGTGACGGGTTCTTTATTGCGACATTTGAAAAGATGAAATAGGGGGGAATTGTATGGAGTATGCAGTACGTTCACATATTGGACGAGTCCGAGCGGTGAATGAAGATCGCGCAGCGGTCATCGTTTCAGAATCAAAAGACATTGCAATAGCCGTAGTAGCGGATGGGATGGGCGGCCATCAAGGGGGAGACGTAGCGAGTACGATGGCTGTAGAGCTATTAGAAGAACGGGTGAGGCGTCTTGTGACTTTACCGAAAACGACAACAGAATGGCTCATCTGGCTACAAAAAGTCATCGATCAATTAAATGAAACGATTTATTTAAAAGCATCGCGTGAGACAGAGTATAAAGGGATGGGAACGACATTAGATATTGCGATTATTACGAGAGATACGATACACATCGGTCATGTTGGAGATAGTCGTGTCTATTTACTCGATGATGAAACGATTCATTTAGTGACGAAAGATCATTCTTTCGTCAATGCGCTCGTCGACAGTGGAGCGATTACAAAAGAGGAAGCAATCGATCATCCGAAAAAGAATTGGATCGTTCAAGCACTCGGTTCAGATGAACGAGTAAAAGCTGATATTTTTTCAAAGTCTTTAAACGATGTGACTGCCATCATACTATGTACGGATGGGTTGACGAATAAAGTGACGGATGACGAAATTTTACAGATGATGAAAAAGAGCGATGCCTCGTTAGAAGCTCGTATTGATCATCTTATTGATTTAGCGAATGAACGAGGAGGCGAAGATAATATTTCTATTATCGCACTTACTCGAAGTAAGGAGGTGGGTCCATCATGATAGGAAAACGGTTAGACGAACGTTATGAGTTAAAACATGTCATCGGAGAAGGAGGCATGTCGCGTGTTTATTTAGCTCATGATATGATTTTAAATCGAGATGTCGCTATTAAAGTATTACATTATGATTTTGATGATGAAGAAGCATCGACGAAAAGATTTCGTCGAGAAGCATTGTCAGCAACGAGTTTATCTCACCCGAACATCGTAGATATTTATGATGTCGGAGAAGATAATGGACATCAGTATCTCGTCATGGAGTATATTCACGGTCAAACATTAAAAGATTTCATTCAATCAAATGGACCACTCACTCCTGAACAAGCAGTACCGATTATGCAACAAATTGTCTCTGCGATTTCGCATGCCCATTACAATGGCATTATTCATCGAGATATTAAACCTCAAAATATTTTAATGGATGAAGCGTTTCAAGTGAAGATTACCGATTTTGGTATTGCGATGGCATTAAATGCGACCGCTCATACGAAAACGAATTCGATTATAGGAACCGTTCATTATTTATCTCCTGAACAAGCACGCGGGGGGATTGCGACGAAGAAATCGGATATTTATTCACTCGGTATCGTTTTTTACGAGCTGTTAACAGGGAAATTACCATTTTCTGCGGAAACAGCAGTAGCGATCGCTTTGAAACATTTACAAGAAGAAACACCTTCTGTACGTGCACAAAATCCTTCGATTCCACAAAGTGTTGAAAATGTGATTTTGAAAGCGACTGCTAAAAAAGAAGCAGACCGTTATCAAACAGCTGATGCTATGTACGAAGATTTGCTGACAGTATTATCTCCTGAACGATTGAATGAACCGAAGTATGAAGTGATGTATGATGATGACGCAACGAAAGTGATGCCCGCTATACGAGATGTACCAAAAGAAGAAGTAATAGAAGAACCGGTAATGCCTAAAGAAGAAGCGCCGAAGAAAAAGTCGAAAAAAGGTTGGTGGGTCGCAGCGGCAGGGGTATTTGTTTTTTTAATTGTCATGATCATCGTGTTTGCCACTCAGTCACAGCGCTATCCGATCCCAGATGTCGTCGGTTTAGAAGAGGATGTAGCGAAAGAAAAAATTACGAGCGAAGGATTTACTTTAGATGATACAGTAGAAGAACCTTCTGATGAACAAGAAGAAGGACGTGTTTTCCGTATGGTGCCGAAAGCAGGAGAGATGCGTGAAAAAGGGGCAGAGATCCGTCTGTATGTCAGCACAGGAAAAGAAAAGCTCGAAATGGCTGATTATCGAGGAAAAGAAAGTCGACAAGTAGTGAAAATGCTTGAACGTTATGACTTTGAACATATCGATATTTCAGAACAACATTCTGATGAAGAACCTGGCATTGTTTTAGAACAAACACCAGAACCTGGTGAAGAAGTCGTAGCGAGTGAAACGAGTGTCCACCTTATCGTAAGTAAAGGCGAAGAAGTAAAAACTGTGAGTGATGTAAGTAATTTCACGGAGGAAGCTTTACAAAATTATGCGAAAGAATCCGGTTTTCAAATTCGTATAACGAAAGAAGAGTATTCCGATGAAGTAGCTGCTGGACGTGTGTTAGAACAAACGCCGAAAGCAGGGACACAATTACGCAAAGGGGGAACAATCGATGTAACGATTTCTAAAGGGGAGAAAAAGAAACCGGTGAAAATGATCGTAAAAACAGTAACGATTCCTTACGAAGTCGATGAAGATGAAGAAAACCCCGAGCCACAAGTCATTCATATTTACGTACAAGATCGTAATCATTCAATGACTGACCCGATTGAAAGCTTTGAAATAACGAAAGAAACGAAGAAAAAAATTAGCGTTGAATTAGAAGATGGCGAACGAGGCGGTTATCGCATTATGAATGGTTCAACGGTGGTAGAAGAAGAAATGTTTGATTATGATGAAGCAAAATAGGAGGAATTTATGACAACAGGACGTATATTTAAAATTGAGCGTGATCATTACTTTGTGAAAGTAGATGACGCATTAATTCGAGCAACAGGACGAGGGGTATTTCGAAAAAGAAAGATCCACCCACTTGTCGGTGATTATGTGACGATTGAGGAAGACGGAGAAAATGATGCGCTTATTACTGAAGTACATCCGAGAACAAACGCACTTATTCGTCCTCCTATTGCCAATGTTGACCAAGCAATTGTTGTATTTTCAGCAGTTGAGCCTGATTTCAGCCCCCATTTACTCGATCGTTTTTTAACCGGTTTTTCATCGTATACAATCGATCCAATTATTTGTTTAACGAAAGTCGATTTAGCAGATGAAGAAACATTAAAGAACGTTCGTCAGCAACTTACTTATTACAAGGAAATCGGTTATCAAGTATTTGAAACATCTATTGACGATCCGTTTTCTTTTGAAAAAGTACAGCCGTATTTCGAGGGGAAGACGACGGTTTTAGCAGGACAATCCGGTGTAGGAAAATCGACACTTCTCAATAGTTGGGCACCGGAACTACAAATACAAACAGCTGAAATTTCAGAAGTGTTAGGACGAGGCCGTCATACGACGCGACATGTAGAGCTTCATCCGCTCGGTGGTGGGTTGCTCGGAGATACTCCAGGGTTTAGCTCGCTAGACTTTGACAACATCGAAAGAGAAGAACTTCGCTTGCATTTTAAAGAATTTGTCGCTGTACAAGATCATTGTAAATTCCGAGGGTGTTTACATTTAAAAGAACCGAAATGTGCAGTGAAGCAGGGAGTCGAAGAAGAAACGATTGCTCCTCACCGATATAAACATTACAATCAATTCATGGAAGAAATAACGAATCGAAAGCCGAGGTATTCATAATGATTAAAATTGCACCATCTATTTTATCTGCAGATTTTGCGAAATTAGGAGAAGAAATTAAAGAAGTTGAACGGGCAGGGGCCGATTGGATTCATGTAGACGTCATGGACGGACATTTTGTACCGAATATTACGATGGGACCGCTCGTAGTAGAAGCGATTCGCCCAATTACTGATTTACCACTTGATGTTCATTTAATGATTGAGAATGCAGACCAATATGTTGAAGCATTCGCAAACGCAGGAGCTGATTATATTACAGTTCACGTTGAGGCGAATCCTCATTTACACCGAACATTACAAAAGATTCGCCAAGCGGGAGCAAAACCAGGTGTCGTATTAAATCCGCATACGCCAGTAAGTGCAATTGAACCGATTTTAGAAGATATCGATCTCGTCTTATTTATGACGGTAAACCCAGGATTTGGCGGTCAAAAATTCATTCCGTCTGTACTGAAAAAAGTAAAAGAATTAAAAGCAATCATCGATGACCGTCAATTATCAATCGACATTGAAATCGATGGTGGCATTAACGAAGAAACAGTAAAAGATGCGGTTGAAGCAGGCGCGAATGTATTCGTTGCTGGGAGTGCTATTTTCGGTAAAGAAGATCGAGAAAGCGCACTTCAAGCGATCAAACGAGCTGGAGAGAGTGTTTTATGAACATCGTCATCATTTGTGGAGGAAGTAAAGATGAAGCGATGATCGATTTAACGCCTTATGTAGAACGTGAGGCAACATTTATTGGAGTCGACAATGGAACGCTCACATTACTCGATCAAGGAATTGTACCTGTTGCAGCAATTGGAGATTTTGATTCTGTGACAGAAGAAGAATACGAGCGTATTGAAAAAAATGTCTCGCATGTAGATAAATATCAAGCAGCAAAAGACGAGACAGATATTGAATTAGCAAGTAAATATGCGATGCGCTTTCAACCCGATCTCGTGTTATTTACAGGAGTCACTTGCGGGAGAATAGATCATATGTTTTCAATGATGCGACTTCTTTATCGTTTACAAGTGGCACATAAAGAGACACGGTTCCATATTCAAAATGAGAAAAATGACCTTGCTGTCGCTTTACAAGGGAGTAGCTTAATTCCTGCTCAAGACAAATGGCCATATATTTCATTTTTTGCAGCGACACCGAAAGTTACTGATGTCACGTTAAAAGGGTTTTTATACGAAGTATTGAACGATGAGTTAACGTTTGGAACGACACGATTTACGAGCAATGAACTCACTGGAGATTATGGAGAAGTCCATATCGGTTCAGGAGCGCTTTATGTCGTGCGCAGTAGTGATTAAGGGAAAATAAAAACGAGGCTGTTTATTAGCAGCCTCGTTTTCAGATTAAAAAAACTCCCTAAAGCGTCCGAAACGACTTAGGGAGTTTTTATAATTAAACGCGTTGTACTTTACCTGATTTTAAAGCACGTGCTGAAACCCAAACACGTTTCGGTTTCCCGTCAACGAGAATACGAACTTTTTGTAAGTTTGCACCCCATGTACGGCGTGATGAGTTTAATGCGTGTGAACGTTTATTTCCACGACCAGCTTTGCGTCCTGTAACGTAACATTGTTTTGACATGTTGCTTACCTCCTCG
>JASLGI010000073.1 GCA_030149685.1 Bacillaceae bacterium
GGATGGAATGTAGAAATTGTTGTAATGGACATGAGTAGTTCATTCCGAGCTGCTATCGAAGAAGCAATAGAACGACCGATTATTATTGCCGATCGTTTTCACTTCGTACGCTATGTCTATTGGAGCTTAGACACCGTTCGACGAACGGTTCAAAAGACGTGGCATGCTTATAATAGAAAAAGTATAAAACGTTCACGCACCGTTTTATATAAAAGAAACTTGTCTCCTTTGAAACGAAAAGAATTGATGCGCTACTTATCCTATTCTGAAGAGTTAACAGAAGCCTACCAGTTGAAAGAATCTTTTGTTCAGTGGTTTGATCGATCGAAGGAGTCAGAAGATATTTCAGAGGTAAAAAAAGGTCTGATTGATTGGTATGAAGAAGTATTAGCATCTAATTGTGAACCAATGAAGCGTACAGTGATGACATTCAAAGGAAAGCAAACAGAGATTTTGAATAGCTTTGTTTATGACTATACAAATGGTTTTGTAGAAGGATGAAACAACAAAACGAAAGTGATCAAAGATTTTATTAAGTCATAAGTATAAAAATATAGGGTCTCATTTAGGGTGACGTATTCGTCACCCCAACATTTGAAATAGAACCTTTATTTTCTGTTTGTTTTTTTCAAAAAAACACGTTACTCTTAAAAAGAGCAGTTTTTTTGCTCTGCGCGCAAGACGTGCCGGGGTTCGGAACCATCCCTCGTTAACAAAACTAAGGAGTGAATCTATTGAATAATGAAAAAGCTGTCGTCGTTTTTAGCGGCGGCCAAGATAGTACGACTTGCCTTTTTTGGGCAAAACAACAATTTAAAGAAGTTTATGCCTTAACATTTAACTACGGACAACGTCACAGTTTAGAAGTCGAACATGCAAAAGCAATTGCTAAAGATGTAAACGTGCCGATCTACGTATTAGATGTCGATTTATTTCAACATTTAGCGCCAAATGCATTGACAGATCAAAACATTCCGATCGAAGAAAAAGAAGGAGAACTTCCATCAACTTTCGTCCCTGGAAGAAATCATCTTTTCTTTTCTTTCGCAGCGGTCTATGCCTACCAAGTCGGTGCTCGTCATATCGTAACCGGTGTGAGCGAAACAGACTTCAGTGGCTATCCCGACTGCCGAGATGATTTCGTCAAATCACTCAATGTAACGATCAATCTTGCGATGGAAACGGATTTCGTTTATCATACGCCTCTCATGTGGCGCGACAAGTCGGAAGTATGGGAATTGTCAGATGAGCTAGGAGCGCTTGAATACATCGAGGAACATACACTCACTTGTTATGAAGGAATCCCTTCTAAAGGGTGCGGTGCATGCCCAGCTTGCAAGTTACGCCAGCGCGGACTTGAAGAATACTTTGCACGGAAGGAGGAATGCTAATGTTACAACAATTTTATCCTACACCTCCACATGATTACCGTTACGAGCTGAATAAAGATATGCATTTTGCTGCTGCTCATTTCATTCCAGACCCTTCTGCAGGAGTTTGTCAACGGATGCATGGGCATACGTACTTCGCTAACATTACAATTGTAGGCGATGAGCTCGATCACGTCGGGTTTTTAATCGATTTTAAACAGTTAAAAGACCTCGTACATGGTATTTATGATCATTCGGTTATGAACGACCATGCGGACTTTCAAGGGGAACAATTTCCGACAACTGAACGAGTAGCTGCACAAATTTGGAAAAATATCCAACGAGTGCTCGATGAACTTCCTCATCGACCAAAATGTCTCCAAGTACTCGTCCGTGAAACACCGACGAGTTATGTTCGATACGTGCCGAAAGCGAGTGACTTTTCGTGAAAATTCCTATACTCGAACTATTCGGTCCAACGATTCAAGGAGAAGGTATGGTCATTGGGAAGAAGACTTTGTTCATTCGTACGAACGGTTGTGACTACCGCTGCGCTTGGTGTGATTCAAGTTTTACATGGGACGGTACAAGTAAACCGATAATGATGACACCTGAACAAATCGTCATGCATATTAATGAACTGAATCAAGAACGCGCTCGTCACGTGACTTTATCTGGAGGTAATCCTGCGATTCATAAAGGTCTAGGAGAAGTGGTTGACTTATTGCACGCCCATCATTATGATGTCGCTATCGAAACACAAGGAACGATTTGGAACGATTGGTTAACGAAAGTGGATGAAATTACAATCTCTCCAAAACCCCCTTCTTCTACGATGACGACTGACTTTCAACAGCTCGCTGCTTTCATCGAACGATTACCCCAAGAGCGAACGACATTAAAAGTCGTCATTTTCGATGAAGTAGACTTCCAGTTCGCCGAAAAAGTGCATCAAACATTCCCTATGCTCGATTTTTACATTCAACCGGGAAATGACGACTTGCAAGAAGCGGACGAACGAAAAATGACACATCACTTAATTGAATCTTATGAGCGATTAATTGATCGTGCAATGGCATCTACAATTTTAAAAGATATTCGGGTACTCCCGCAATTACACGCACTCGTTTGGGGAAACCGTCGAGGCGTTTAAATCAATAAAAAAGAGGCTTAGAAATATTCCTAAGCCTCTTTTTTCTCTATTCATTAATCCATCACTAAACCGCCATCAACGACTAAATTTTGACCTGTAATTCCTCGACTCCAAGGAGATGCGAAGAAAATGACAGCATCTGCTACTTCTTCAGGCGTAATCGCATGACCAATCGGGGTATTTTGGGCAATTGCTTGGAAAATCGCATCCGGCGTTGCGTCACTTGCATCTGTTCGATCGAGTAAGCCTGCAGATACCATATTGACATTAATCCCGTGTTCTCCAAGTTCTTTAGCCATATTACGTGTCAACCCGACGAGTGCTGCTTTCGCTGTATTGTAATCAACATACGGCACAACCGGATGCTGTACAAGGTTCGTTCCGATATTGATAATACGACCAAATCCATGTTCTGTCATATCTTTTTTCGCACTATGATACGTATTTAATGCTGAGCGTAAATTCCCTTCGATTTGTTTCGATAAATCTTTCCATTTCATTTTTTCTAATGGTACACGATCGTCTCCATTGAATTTAAAATCAATCAATGCATTATTAACAACGGTTGTAATCGGATGTCCGAAGTTTTCTTTTGCTTCCTCAAATAATTTATCCATATCTGCTTGACTACGAACGTCTCCTTTGATCGCTACTGTACGCTCTTCACCTAATTCTTTCACGAGTGTCTCTGCTTGGTCTTTACTTTCAAAATAGTTAACGACAACACGTGCACCTTCTCGACGGAAAGCGGTTGCAATTGCGCGTCCTAAACCGCGACTAGCCCCTGTTACGAGTACTACTTGTTCTTGAATATCCATATTTATCGGTTCTCCTTTAAATAAATTCAATACGTTTTACCTAAAAATAGGTAAGTTCTCCTTCAATCATAACATAGTTTTTCATTTTTTTCCTTTTACTACTCTCTCCACTTTATAAATTATCCGATTTTTCTGTCTTTATCCTTTTCAAAGGAAGCGTTTTCATGATACACTAACAATAATCTTTCATTCTTTTTGTTAATGCCAAAGGAAAACTTCTTACGGGAAAATAAAGGAGTCCGATAAGATGTATGATGAACAGACGAAGATTTATACGTATTTTTATTTAGACGATGAACTTTATGAAAAAGATGTGTTTTCCCTCGTTGATATGGATATTTTACCTGAATTTTATCCATCTTCTCAAGAGGTAGAACGTGCGATTGAACAATTTACACGAAGTTGGTCCGAAAGCTTTTACGATGAGCTCGTCTCTTACGATAAAACGAATATTTTACCGACGACAGCAGTCACTTTCGCACTACTTCCCTTAAAAAGTCGTACACCCCTCATAGAAAAAGTGTATCGTTTAGAAGAATTAGCTATCGATGTTTCCCTCTACAAAAAAGGCGAACAATTGTTCGATGCGATTTATCAGCAGTTTTACGCATGGGAAAAGCGAATCGTTCGTACAAAGTGGCAAATAGCCTCTTACGTTTCTACATAAGACGTCCCACTTCTTTAGCGAGAAGTGGGCTCTTTCTCTTTATGCAGCCAACGAGCTAAATCATCTCGATCGTAAAGTTGCACATTACTCACACGTGCTAATTCTTTCGCAGGTTTCGTATAATAACTATTTGTAATGACCCATGCTTCTTTCGTTCGATACATATTTTGCGCACCAATCACTTCTTGTACCGCTTGTAAACCGACATTATTTCGATATCTTTTTACTTGCACGACGATCGTACGCCTTCTCTTTTTCATTAACAAGTCCGCACCGTAATCGCCAGACCCTTTCGTCACTTCAACACTATATCCTTGCTCTTCCAATACATCTTTTAAAAAGTGTTCGAATGTTAATCCATTCATTCGGTCAATCGTATACCACGAAGGCCAACGTCGAACAGTTTTCTTTCTCTTTTGCACAATTAAATACATCATACTAATCACATATAAACTAATAACCCCTCCAACAAACGCACCTGATCGATGTTGAAAGGATAAAAAACCGATCATACTTCCAATAAGAAGGAGCACGAGCGCTCCGATAATATAAACGATCCGCAACTTGTCACCTTCCTTTCTATCATAATAGCACGATTCCACCGATTTTTCTTCATAGTTACAAAAATGATACTATTATAGTTACATAATATATACTTTGAAGTTTTTACCATTTAAAGAGCGATAAGTACACTTTGTTTTCAATTTTATACGTATTTCTCTCATATACTTGATTCGAATACCTTATGCGAATATAATAAATACGTAACGAAAGATGTTTCATAAGGAGATGGATAAAGTGTTTGATTATTTCTTACCAAACGTTAACTTTTTCGGACGTGGTGCTGTAAACATTACAGGAGAACGCGCGAAAATTTTAGGCGGGAAAAAAGTACTTATCGTCACAGATGCATTTTTACGTAGCTTAGAAGGAGGACCTGTCGATAAAGTGCTCGCTTCTTTAGAAAAAGAAGGAATTGAAGCAGCGATTTACGACGGTGTTGAACCGAACCCGAAAGATACGAATGTTCAAGCAGGACTCGACATTTTCGAAAAAGAAAATTGCGACATGATCATTACAATCGGTGGAGGAAGTGCTCATGACTGTGGTAAAGGGATCGGTATCGCAGCAACGCACGATGGTGATCTTTACGAAGATTACGCAGGCATTGAGACATTAACAAATCCATTACCACCACTCGTTTGTGTCAACACAACAGCTGGTACAGGTAGTGAAGTAACACGTCACTGCGTATTAACGAACACAGAGAAAAAAGTGAAGTTTGTTATCGTTAGCTGGCGAAATACACCGCTCGTTTCGATTAACGACCCTGAATTAATGGTCGGTAAACCGGCAGGACTTACAGCAGCAACCGGAATGGACGCATTAACACATGCTGTTGAGGCATATGTTTCACTCGGCGCCAACCCTGTTACAGATGCAGCAGCTATTCAAGCGATCAAATTGATCTCAACAAACTTACGTCAAGCTGTCGCTTACGGACAAAATATCGAAGCGCGTGAAAATATGGCACATGCATCACTTCTTGCGGCAATGGCTTTCAACAACGCAGGACTCGGATACGTCCACGCAATGGCTCACCAACTCGGCGGACTTTACGATATGCCACACGGTGTTGCAAATGCTATCTTACTTCCGCACGTTGAACGTTACAACTTAATTTCAAACCCACAAAAATTTGCTGATATTGCGGAATTTATGGGTGAAAATATCGATGGTCTTTCTGTTCGTGAAGCTGCAAATAAAGCGATTGAAGCGATTGAACAGTTATCAAAAGATGTCGGTATTCCAGCAACATTACGTGAAATGAACGTAAAAGAAGAAGATTTCGAAAAAATGGCTGAACTTGCACTTGAAGATGGAAATGCTGTGAGTAACCCTATTCAAGGTCGCAAAGAAGACATTATCGAGATTTTCAAAGCCGCTTACTAATTTCATTTAAACCTTCGCATAATTTTTCCTGAATATTGAATAAATATATCCTTGGCGACCCTTTTCCTCAAAAAGGGTCGTTTTTGTTTTACGTGCTTTGTTCATTTCTTTCTTTTACAATGAAGAAAAGGGGGAGATTGTATGCATTTTTCAATTATTGGTGGAGGAATTGGTGGACTTTCGATGGCGATTGCCTTAGAACGCCTCGGATATGACTACGATGTATATGAACGAGCTTCATCATTTCAACCAATCGGTTCTGCGATTGGGCTTGGTTCAAACGCTATGCTCGCTCTTCGCACGCTTGGTGTCGGAGAAGCAGTATTGAAAGAAGGCATGCCTTTACATGAGCAACGGTTCATCGATGATCAATGGAGGGAGCTAAATCGCGTCTTCCTTTCATCGTGGAACGATGACTTCGGTGAAGAAACGATTACTATTCAGCGGGCGGACTTACATGAAGCTCTTTATAATGCTTTACCGCGACGAAAACTTCATTTAAACGCTCCATTGATCGACTGGGAAAAGGGAGAAGATGGATATGAGCTATTATTTACAAACGGACATCGGCAACAAACAGATATTATTATTGCAGCAGACGGTATTCATTCGCACATTCGACAAAAAGTTGCACCGAATAGTCAAAAACGTTATAGCGGTTACACGTGTTGGCGCGGTATAGCAAAAAATAAAGATGACATTCCTTTACACATTTCGCACGAAGCTTGGTCAACGAAAGGCCGTATCGGCTGGGCACCTATGTCAAAAGGAAACGCTTATTGGTTTGCATGTATCAATGCGACACCGAATGATCCTATCCTGAAACAATGGACGCAAAAAGACGTCGCTCAACATTTTTCTTTTTTAGGTTCTACCGTTCAACGAATGATTGAAGAAACACCGGATCATTACTTTTTACACCACGACTTATATGACGTAAAGCCGTTAAAAACATTCGTTTATGACCGAGTCATCTTACTCGGTGATGCGGCGCATGCAACGACACCGAACATGGGACAAGGAGCTGGGCAAGCGATTGAAGATGCTTTCTTTTTATATCGAGCCTTTCAAACGTCTTACTCTTTAGAGCAAACTTTCCAACTGTATGATCAATACCGTGTGCCGAAAACAAAGAAAGTAACAGAACTCTCTCGCTGGATTGGTTGGGCCTCTCAATGGGAATCTCCCTTTTGGACATCTCTTCGAAATCGCATTTTCCGACGACTTCCAACAAAGTTTTTATTAAATCGATTACAATTTTTATTTAAAGAGTAAGAATGAAAAGCATAATTATATCCCTTATCTTAAAATTTACGCACTACCTTTGAACTACTACTAGGCTAAAGCCTAGTAGATTCCTAAGTACAGCGTTCTAACGAACGCTAATTGATTAGGCTATCCCCGTAGTCCTTACGGTTAGAAGCCTTTCAGTTTCTTTTTTTAGATTCTGTCCTGCGTTAATATCTCTATCGTAATGTGTATGACATGACGGGCATGTCCATTTACGTAAATTGAGATTTTTAAGGGAAGATTGTAAAGCAATACTATCCACTTCTTTTAACCATTCTAATTCTTTCTTTAATTGTGTTAATTGAGAAGAACAAGTTGTATACGTCAAACCTTTGCCTGTTTCTTCGTATGCATCTTTCCATTTAGCTAAAAAGTGATTAAATACAAAACGAGAACAACCTATCGTTTCAGCAATTAATACTTCTTGTTTTTTATTTTGATATATACGAAATTTATATGCTTTATGAATTAGCATCGGTCTTACCTCTTTTTTACATATACTAAAAGTATATGTAAATGTAGTAAGTATACCAACAATATACTAGGAAGGTAGTGAGGTGATTGGAGCGAGTACCTAAACTAATAAAAAAAGAAATGGAAAGCAAAAGAAGACAGATGGAAAAATGTATGTTATACTAGTGAAACGTATTCAAAGGAATAGATATGCACGTAACCTGGCAATCTATCATCGGTTTTTGAAGAAACTTATTCACACTGGAGCAGTTTCAGGACTGCAAGGACACAAAAGTAGGTAGGGTTTGTGTTGCTTAAGCGAGAAAAACGAAATAGAGAATGAACCGCGGTCGGTGAGCTTTTCACCAAAGATGAAAGAATCATCTTCAATTAAACAAAAGACACGTTACGACTATATAACCTAAACAATACTAAAGGGGTAGCTACGCATTTATGCGCAGCTACCCCTTGTTCATTTCACGAATCGATAATCGTAGCGTTCAATACATTTTTAAAATGTTTCAGTGCAAAATTGTGAGCATCCATATCAAAACTCGCTACGCCACCTGTATGAATGACGATTTCATAACCTAAGTTATATGCATCAATAGCTGTATGCAAAATACAAATATCTGTACAAACCCCCATCAGATGAATCTCCTTTACATTACGTGCACGTAGTTCCATATCAAGAGGTGTTCCAGCAAATGCACTATAACGTGTTTTATCTAACCATAAAATACGCTCTTTATTCGCCTCATAGATCTTTTGTAATTTCCCGAACATTTGCCGCCCAGGTGTTCCTTCAATATTATGTGGAGGAAAAAGAGCCGTTTCTGGATGAAATGGATCATTCTCACGATGAATATCATTCGGCATAAAAACATAATCTCCGTTATCTAAGAACTCCTCTGTCGTCTCAGCAATATAATCTTCGAGTTGTAAACCAGGCAGTCCACAAGTAAGTGCTCCATCTTCCGCGACAAAATCACACGTATAATCAATAACTAGTAATGCTTTCTTCATGCTAACGCCTCATTTCACTTAATAGTTCTTAACTATCTTAACATGTCAAGACAGATGTAACTACATAAATGCTTTTTTTACTTATTAATAGAAGAGAGGACGAAATGTTGAAGAAAAGACAAAAATAAATAGTGACATTTCATTGAAGTTGTTCACAAATTAGAAAATTATTCAAATAACCGATGTTAAACATCAAAGGTCATTTGAAAAACTTATGACCCCTAATAAACTTTATCTATTTTACTTATTAGATGTACTGTTGTATGATGTTACTTGAAGGAAGGTAGTGTCACTACTACTCCCTTGAAAGTACACAAAGGAGGAATTATTCACTATGGCAAACAGTTTACACAACAGCCGTAAGCAATTCGAACTTAACGGCAAAACTTATAACTACTACGACATCAATGCATTAACTGAAGCTGGTGTTGCAGACGTTTCAAAACTTCCATACTCGATTAAAGTTCTTCTCGAGTCAGTATTACGTCAACACGACGGATATGTCATCAACGATGACCACGTAGAAAACTTAGCAAAATGGGGCAAAGATGCAGATAAAGACGCAGAGGTTCCATTCAAACCTTCACGCGTAATTTTACAAGACTTCACAGGGGTACCTGTTGTTGTTGACTTAGCATCACTCCGTTCAGCAATGGCTGAAATGGGCGGCGACCCACAAGATATTAACCCAGAAATTCCGGTTGACCTTGTTATTGACCACTCAGTACAAGTTGACCAATACGGAACACCAGAAGCTCTCGAAGCAAACATGAAACTTGAATTCGAGCGTAACGCTGAGCGTTATGAATTCTTAAACTGGGCACAAAAATCATACGACAACTACCGTGCAGTTCCACCTGCAACAGGTATTGTTCACCAAGTTAACTTAGAGTACCTTGCAAATGTTGTTCACGCGGTTGAGCAAGAAGACGGTACATTCGACACTTACCCAGATACACTCGTTGGTACTGACTCACATACAACAATGATCAACGGTATCGGAGTTCTTGGATGGGGTGTAGGTGGTATTGAAGCTGAAGCAGGAATGCTCGGACAACCTTCATACTTCCCAATTCCAGAAGTTATCGGAGTTAAATTAACAGGAGACCTCCCTGACGGAACAACAGCTACTGACTTAGCATTAAAAGTAGTTCAAGTTCTCCGTGAAAAAGGAGTAGTAGGCAAATTCGTTGAGTTCTTCGGACCAGGAGTTGTTCAATTACCACTCGCTGACCGTGCGACAATTGCGAACATGGCGCCAGAGTACGGTGCGACATGTGGATTCTTCCCAGTTGACGAAGAAGCACTCGACTATATGCGTTTAACAGGACGCGACGAAGATCACATCCAAGTTGTTAAAGAACACTTAACACGCAACGATATGTTCTTCACACCTGATAAAGAAGAGCCAGTTTACACAGACGTCGTAGAAATCGACCTCTCAGCAATTGAGCCAAACTTATCAGGACCAAAACGTCCACAAGACTTAATCCCACTTTCAAAAATGAAAGAGACATTCCATGAAACAGTAGTTTCACCAGAAGGTCCAAAAGGATTAGGATTAGACAAGTCAGAATTCGACAAAAAAGGTACAATCGAATTCGCAGATGGCTCAACAGCAGAGTTCAAAACAGGAGATATCGCAATCGCTGCGATCACTTCATGTACGAACACGTCTAACCCATACGTTATGTTAGGTGCTGGACTTGTTGCGAAAAAAGCTGTGGAAAAAGGTTTAACACCACCACCACACGTTAAAACTTCACTTGCACCAGGTTCAAAAGTAGTTACAGGATATTTAGATGACTCAGGTCTTACTAAATACCTTGACGAAATCGGATTCAACACAGTTGGATACGGATGTACAACATGTATCGGTAACTCAGGTCCATTACTGCCTGAGATCGAAAAAACAATCGCTGAAAATGACCTCTTAGCAACATCTGTACTTTCAGGTAACCGTAACTTCGAAGGTCGTATTCACGCACTTGTTAAAGCGAACTACTTAGCTTCACCACCACTCGTAGTTGCATATGCACTCGCTGGTACAGTAGATATCGATCTTAAAAACGACCCAATCGGTCAAGACAAAGATGGCAACGATGTATACTTAAAAGACATCTGGCCAACAACACAGGAAGTTAACGACGTTGTTAAATCAACAGTTACTCCTGAACTCTTCCGCAAAGAGTACGAAACAGTATTCACTGCAAACGAAGAGTGGAATGCTATCGAAACTTCAGACGACGCATTATATGCATTCGACGAAGATTCAACATACATTCAAAACCCACCGTTCTTCGAAGGTCTCTCAAAAGAGCCAGAAGCAATTCAGCCACTTGAAGACTTACGCGTAGTAGGTAAATTCGGTGACTCAATTACAACGGACCACATTTCACCAGCAGGTGCGATTGGTAAAGATACACCAGCAGGTAAATATTTAATCGAAAAAGGCGTTTCACCACGCGACTTCAACTCATACGGTTCACGCCGTGGTAACCACGAAGTTATGATGCGCGGTACATTCGCTAACATCCGTATTCGTAACCAGATTGCACCAGGTACAGAAGGTGGATTCACAACTTACTGGCCAACAGGCGAAGTAATGCCAATGTACGATGCGTGCATGAAGTATAAAGAAGACGGAACAGGACTCGTAGTTATCGCAGGAGAAGACTACGGTATGGGATCATCACGTGACTGGGCTGCAAAAGGTACAAACCTTCTCGGCATTAA
>JASLGI010000173.1 GCA_030149685.1 Bacillaceae bacterium
TCTTCTGTCGCTGTACAAAAGCCTGTTTCGTCCGTATCGTCCCAGTTTTTCATAAAGACTCCGATGACATCATACCCTTGTTCTTTTAATAAATACGCCGCGACGGATGAGTCTACTCCTCCGCTCATCCCGACGACGACACGAATATTTTCATTTTCTTTATTATACATCTTATTCATCCTTTACTAATTCAATTTCTGTGGCAACGATCTGCGCGACTTCTTCAATGAGCGCTTCTGTTAATAAATGACCAAAACTAAAACGTATCGAATTACGTACACGCGGATCTTCTTCTCCATACATTGCAACGAGTACATGTGAGGGGTCTAATGAACCTGCTGTACAAGCAGAACCGCTTGATACAGCGACGCCCTTTAAATCGAGGCGAACGAGAAATGTTTCAATATCGATTCCTGGAAATGAGACATTCATAATGTGCGGTAATGTCGCTGCTTTTCCTTCATTACATTCATAAGCAATGTTTCTTTTCTTCCAAACTTCTTCCATCTTTTGACGAAATGTTTGATAACGTGTCTGGTTTTTCTCCATCTCTTCATGTGCAAGACGTGCGGCTTCGCTAAAAGCTGCAATGCTCGGAATATTTTCCGTTCCTGCTCGACGCTTTCGTTCTTGATCTCCCCCATGTTGGATCGGTGAAAGAGTAACATCTCGTTGAACATATAAAAAGCCGATCCCTTTTGGTCCACCGATTTTATGAGCAGAAGTCGACAATAAATCAATATGCATTTTCTCGACATCGATTGGTACGATTCCATATGCTTGTACGGCATCTGTATGGAAAACAATTGCTCGTTCATGCAAAAGAGCACCGATTTCTTCAATCGGTTGCAATGTGCCGACTTCATTGTTTCCGTACATCACTGAAACGAGCTTCGTATCTTCTTCTAATGCGCGTTCGATCGCATCGGCCGAAACGAATCCGTTCGTATCGGGTGCGACATAAGTGACGCGCCAACCTTCTCGCTCTAGTTGTTCGAATGCGCGGAGTACCGCCTGATGTTCGATCGATGTCGTCACGACATGTCCTTTCTCTTCACATGCCCGTGCAACACCGAGTATCGCTAAATTATCTGCTTCTGTTCCACCTGAAGTGAAAGTAATTTCATTCGGGTATGCATGAATAGTCTGTGCGAATGTGCGACGTGCACGGTCGATAACACCTCGCGCAGCACGGCCGAACTGATGGGTGCTTGAAGCATTTCCTATCGTCTGCTCAGCTACTTCTGCATAGCGATGAATCGCTTCTTTTCGCATCGGAGAAGTCGCTGCATAGTCTACGTAAATCGCCATCGTTGATCCTTCTTTCTTTTTACTTTTTTCACAAATCGCTTTAAATAGTATAGCATAAGTGACAGCGGAGTTCTTCGAATTGAATTGAAGGCACAAGAAGGATACTACCCTTTTTTACTCCGCAAAGAAAGGAGTTTTTTCATGCGTTTTTCACCACTCGCTTATTCTATGCGCCCGCAGTCGATCGATGAAGTTGTCGGACAAGAAGATGCTCTCGGTCCTCCTAGCGCTCTTTATACATTGATTCAAAAAGGTCATGTTCCATCGATGATTTTATACGGCCCTCCTGGTGTCGGTAAGACGTCGACAGCATCAGCAATAGCGAAAACATCCGACATTCATTTCATCGCTTTAAATGCGACAACCGCTGGAAAAAGCGATATTCAAGAAGTTATTTCAGAAGCGCGGTTACGCGGACGAGTCATTTTATTTTTAGATGAGATCCATCGCTTTAATAAATTACAGCAAGATACGTTACTTCCTCACGTAGAGAATGGCTCTATTATTTTAATTGGAGCGACGACAGAAAATCCTTTTCACGATGTCAATCCAGCGATTCGTTCACGATGTGGTGCAATCGTTCAGTTAAAACGGTTAACACCGAAAGATCTTCACACACTTTTACATCGTGCATTACGAGATCCTGTCAGAGGACTTGGTAAACAGTCGATTCAAATAACCGACAAACAACTCGAACGTATCGCGACAAATGTCGGAGGAGATGCTAGAAAAGCATTAACGATTTTACAATCCGTCGTCACTGCTAGCGATGAACGCGAAGGTACAATTGTTGTTGAAGATGCCATACTCGATTCACTTTTACGACGGGTCGGTACTTTTGGCGACAAGGGAGGCAGTCATTTTTATAATTTGCTGTCTGCTTTACAAAAATCGGTACGTGGAAGCGATACGGATGCAGCACTCTATTATTTAGGCGCTTTACTTGAAACAGGAGACTTGATCGCTGTTTGCCGACGACTACTCGTCATGGCATATGAAGACATTGGGCTTGCATCCCCAGAAGTCGGCCCCCACGTTTTAGCGGCGACAGAAGCGGCAATTCGACTCGGAATGCCGGAAGCTCGTATTCCACTTGCACAAGCAGTTATTGAAATGACAGTCGCTGAAAAATCAAACTCTTCGTATAAGGCGATTGACCGAGCGATGAGAACATTGAAACGAAAAAAAGTAGCAGAAGTTCCTGATCATTTAAAAGATACACATTATGCAGGCGCAGCAGATCTTGGACATGTCGGTTATCAATACCCTCATGATGAAACTGTCGGTACATTTGGCGGATGGGTTCAGCAACAATACCTTCCTGATGATTTAATCGGCGAACAGTTTTATCGTCCAGTAGAAGCAGGTGACGAAGTTCGAATGGGTAAAATTTACGAGCGACTAAAAAAAGCACAACAAGAAAAATGAAAAAGCGCCTGCTTCCTTTGTTGGAAGCAGGTGCTTTTACAAAATATATTTATCGATTTTTAAGACGAGCTCGGCAATTTCTGGCTTACTTACTTGATCATTTGCTCCAACACTTTCTCCCTTATGTTTTAAATCGTTCGTAATCAATGATGAGAAAATAATCACTGGTAAATCTGTGAGTGCTGGATTTTCACGAATTCGTTTCGTTAAATGGTGACCGTCCATTTGTGGCATTTCAATATCGGTAATTACGAGTTGTACTTCTTCTGTAATTTCTTTTCCTTCTTGAAGCAAGCTTTGTAAATAACCTAACGCATCTCGACCATTTTCAAAAAACGTTAAATTTCCATACCCCGCTTCATTCAGTGTATCATGAAGTAATTTTCTCAGTAATGGCGAATCTTCTGCGACGACGATATGTTTTTCTGAACGTTCGCGTTCGCCGAGCGCACGGACTTGGGATACTTGAATGCCTGTTGCCGGGTTGATTTCTAAAATAATTTTTTCAAAGTCGAGCAATAACAACATCTGTTCACCGCGTTTAATGACGCCGATCACTTGTGACGAGTCTTGAGAATAAATGTCTGACGGCTTCTCAATTTGCTCCCATGAAATCCGGTGAATTTGCGTCACATCATGAACGTGGAAAACGACATGTTGTTTATTAAACATCGCCACGATATATTTCCCCTGCTCGTGATCGAACGTTTGCGGAAGCCCCATCACTTTTTCCATATTGATGACTGGTAAAACTTCTCCGCGTAATTGAATGATCCCCTCAATCGCTGGATGTGCATGAGGAATCGGTGTCACAGGCATCGGTAAAATAATTTCTTTCACTTTAATGACGTTAATACCGTAGCGGTGCATGCCCATTTCAAACTCGATAATTTCTAGCTCATTCGTTCCACTCTCTAACAAAATCTCATATTCATTCGACATAATGTTCTTCCTCCCGATCGTCTTTTATCCTTCTACGAAATGCCTATCCGATGAATTTTTTTGTGATTTTATACCTAATACTTTGTATTGTATCAACGTTTCCTATTTGAAACAAGCGATGTTCCATTATTTTTTGTCAGAAACACGCTCGATCGGAATCGGAGCAATGACGGAACGAATGACCCAACTAGCAGCGATCAAACCGACAACCGACGGGACGAATGCATTCGATGCAGGTGGCATACTTTCTTTCCGAATATCACTTTCTTCATTTCCTACATGAGAGACGACATCCTCTCGAATAACGATTGGACTTTCATCAGAGAAAATGACCGGCACCCCTTTAGAAATCCCTTTTTTGCGTAAACGTGTACGAATCACTTTCGCAAGAGGATCGGTATGTGTTTTTTGAATATCTGCAATTTGAAAACGAGTCGGATCGAGCTTATTAGCCGCTCCCATACTTGAGATGATCGGGATATCACGCGCCAATGCACGTTCAATAATATCGATTTTGTATCGGACCGTATCCGCTGCGTCGACGATGTAATCAATATCATATGCAAACAATTCATCCGCTGTTTCATCTGTATAAAACATATGCAATTTAATAATGTCACAAGTAGGATTCACATCTAAAATACGACGTTCCATCACATCGACTTTTCGCTCACCGACCGTCGAAAGTGTGGCGACTAATTGACGATTCACATTCGTAATATCTACTGTATCTTTATCTACGAGAATAATACGCCCAACACCTGAGCGTGCAATTGCTTCTGCAGCGAAAGAACCTACTCCTCCGATACCGACAATTGCGACCGTCGTCTCTTTTAACATCGTTAATCCTTCTTGGCCAATCATTAATTCATTTCTTGAAAATTGATGTTTCATGAAACCCCTTCTTCCTTTTACACTTTCCTCTATCTTATCACGTTCTTTCACTCTTTCGATAAAAGACGAACCCCAAATGAAAAAGCCACTAGCAATCGCTAGTGGCTTTTCGTATGTATGACAAATCCCAACTGTGCCGTCGGAGAACAATATCGTTTTGAGCCCGCAAGATAGCAGGTGGGTGCTCGCATCTATATCTTTGACGTCCGCAAGCGGCATGTCATCCATATAGAGATTTAAAGCTCCCTTACGATTAGTGTTAGGTCAAAACTGAATGTGTTCGACGTACACTTCAGGATCTGTCTATATTTCTATTTTACCATAGAGACTTTTTTCATGCAATGAGAAAGATTATTGCTCTTTTCGTTGTTCGCGTAATTGAATGTTTAATTCTTTCAACTGATCATCTGCTACTGTATCTGGTGCATGTGTTAATAAACAACTTGCGCTCGCTGTTTTCGGGAAGGCGATCGTGTCGCGTAAGTTCGATGCGCCTGATAAAATCATGACGAGGCGGTCGAGTCCGAACGCAATTCCACCATGTGGGGGCGTTCCGTACTCAAATGCTTCCATTAAGAAACCGAACTGTTCTTTCGCTTCTTCTTCTGAGAAACCGAGTGCTTTAAACATCGCTTCTTGCATCTCGCGTTCGTAAATACGTAAACTTCCTCCACCGAGCTCATAGCCGTTTAATACCATGTCGTACGCTTGTGCACGAGCGTTTGCTGGGTCTGTTTCAAGTAAGCTCGCATCGACTGGACGTGTGAATGGGTGGTGAGCTGCGACGTAACGATCAGCTTCTTCGTCGTACTCGAATAATGGCCAATCGACAACCCATAAGAAGTTGTATAATGACTCATCAATTAATCCACGTTCTTTTCCGAGTTTCGAACGTAATGCACCGAGTGATGCTGCGACGACAGATGCATCATCTGCGACGAATAATAATAAGTCCCCTGCTTCTGCCTCTGTCGCTTCTTTGATTGCCGCTCCTGCAGGTGTTCCTTTAAAGAACTTCGCAATCGGGCCTGAATAGTCTTCTTCTGTCACTTTCATCCACGCGAGACCTTTCGCACCGTAACGTTTCGCAAACTCTTCAAGTGCTTCGATATCTTTACGTGAATAATCGTCTGCTGCCCCTTTGACACAAATCGCTTTCACTTGACCTCCACGCTCCACTGTCCCTGAGAACACTTTGAAGTCTGAATCTTTCACAGCTTCTCCGAGGTCAATTAATTCCATACCGAAACGTGTGTCCGGTTTGTCTGAACCGAAACGAGCCATCGCTTCATCATACGGCATACGGTGGAATGGCGTTTCAATATCGATTCCTTTTACACGTTTCATGACGTATTTCATTAAGTTTTCATTGAGCGTTAAAATATCATCCATATCCATAAAGCTCATTTCCATGTCAATTTGCGTAAACTCTGGTTGACGGTCGGCACGTAAATCTTCGTCGCGGAAACAACGAGCGATTTGGTAATAACGGTCAAATCCTGACACCATTAACAATTGTTTAAACAATTGTGGTGACTGTGGAAGTGCGTAAAACTCGCCTCCATGAACGCGTGATGGAACTAAATAGTCACGTGCTCCTTCAGGTGTTGATTTCGTTAAAATCGGTGTTTCCACTTCTAAGAAGTTTTCTTCATCTAAAAAGTCGCGAACCGCTTTCGTGACGTCTGAACGTAATTGAAACGTTCGTGCGAGTTTCGGACGACGAAGGTCAATATAACGATATTTTAAACGAACGTCTTCTGATACGTCTGATACGTCTTCGATCATAAATGGTGGGTTTTTCGCTTCGTTAATGATTTCAATTTCTTCTGCTTGAATTTCGATCTCGCCTGTTGCGAGTTTGTCATTTTTCTGGTTGTCTGCACGTTCTACGACTTTACCAGTAACTGAAATAACATATTCATTACGTGCTTTATCTGCCACTTCTAACGCTTCTTTTGAAATATCAGGGTCTGCGACAACTTGCACAAGACCAAAACGGTCACGCATGTCGATGAAAATAAGCCCTCCTAAGTCACGGCGCTTTTGTAACCATCCTTGAAGTGTGACGACTTCACCGATATGTTCTTTCGTAATTTCTCCACAATAATGTGTACGTTTCATTGATTAGTTCCCTTCCTTTTCAAGTAAACTGACTACTTCTTCTGTAATTTTTTCAAGTGATACTTCATGTTGCTTGCCGGTTGCCATTTCTTTTAATTGTGCAACCCCTTCATCGAGTTCATTGTCACCGAGTACGATCGTATATTTTGCTCCGAGACGGTCGGCAGATTTCATTTGACCTTTCATTTTACGTGATAAAAAGTCCATATCCGCTCGAACCCCTGCATGACGAAGTGTTTGAAGCATCGGAAACGCTTCGCTCTCTGCACGACTTCCGAGTGTGACGATATAAAGGTCAAGTGTATCTTCTCGCTCAAATGATTTCCCTTCGGCTTCGAGTGCTAATAAGAGACGTTCAATGCTCATCGCAAAACCGATGCCTGCTGCGTCTGGCCCGCCAATTTCTTCTGTTAAGCTATTGTAGCGTCCTCCACCACAAAGAGTCGTAATTGCTCCAAATCCTTTGGACGTACTCATAATTTCGAACGCAGTGTGATTATAATAATCTAATCCACGAACGAGATTTGGATCTAATTCGTATGAAATACCCGCTGCGTCTAAATAAGCAAGTACACGCTCGAAATACGTACGTGATTCTTCATTTAAATAATCTGGAAGTGCTGGAGCAGATTTCATTAACGGATGCTCATGATCTTTTTTACAATCTAAAATCCGTAATGGGTTTTGTTCAAGACGTGTTTGACAATCAGAACAAAACTCGCCGATACGCGGTTTAAAATGCTCGACTAATGCTTCTCTGTGAGCTGTTCGTGACTCTTTATCTCCGAGAGAGTTAATAACGAGCTTTAAATCTGTTAATCCTGCACGTTTATATACATCTAATGCTAAAGCAATCGTCTCTGCATCAATCGCTGGATTGTCGCTACCGATCGCTTCAACACCGAATTGAACGAATTGACGGTAACGTCCTGCTTGTTGACGTTCGTAACGGAACATCGGTCCAATATAGTATAGTTTTACTGGTTGGTCTGGATATCCGTGCATTTTATTTTCAACGAATGAACGGACGACAGGTGCTGTTCCTTCTGGACGAAGAGTCATTGAACGCCCGCCGCGGTCTTCGAATGTATACATTTCTTTTTGTACGATATCTGTCGTATCGCCTACTGTACGTTGGAATAGCTCCGTCTGTTCAAACATCGGCGTACGAATTTCTTCATAACGATAAGTCGAACAAACATCACGCATAATTTTCTCTACTTGTTGCCACTTCCACGATTGTTCGGGTAAAATATCTTGTGTCCCACGTGGTACTTTATAGTTCATCATGAATCTCTCCTTTTTTCTACTCATCATGACTGCAATCAAACGTGCAGAAACAAAAAAAGCCCCATCCCTATATCTGTAAGGGACGAGAGCAACTAAACGCTTCCGCGGTTCCACCCAAATTGATAGCGAGGCTATCCACTTAAGTCCGATTAACGGCTCGGTCACCGTCTATACCTACTCTATTCTTCAGTATAGCGCTTCCGTGGTGTTTTTCGATAAACGTTTTGTAGAAAGCTCCCAGTCTTAGACTTTCTTTCCTCGAACAAATTGCGTTTATTTACTCGCCACTTCATTAGCTTTTCTATAGTTATCTACCTTATTATCATAAGCAGAATAAAAAGAAGTGTCAACTCTTTTTGTTCTTTCTAGAATTTTTCATTGAAACCGTCTACAATAGAAAGAAAGGTGGTGAGCAGTTGAATTTTCAATCGAAACAATTCAAACTTCTTTTAATAACTACATTATTTTTCCTCGCAACATGTTTCTCTTGGATGCCGCTACACGTACAAGCAAATGGCCAGACGATGTACGTAGACGCTGAGGAGTTAAATATGCGCAGCGGTCCTGGTCTTTCTTACAGTGTCGTCGCCAAACTCAACGACGGCGATCGACTCCAAGTGATCCGCACGAAAGACGAATGGATGGAAGTCGAAACATCGAAGGGAAAAGGATGGGTCGCTTCGTGGATGACTCGTGCTAACAACGGATCATCCTCTTCTTCTCAAAAGCAATCATCCACTGAAACAATCGTCGCACAAACCGATGGACTTAATGTTCGTTCAGGTCCTTCCGTCCAAGATGCGATGATTGGAAAAATGCATGCCGGACAAAGAGCCACTCTTCAATTCACGCAAGGAAATTGGGCTTATATTAATGTCGATGGTATGAACGGTTGGGTACATCTAGATTATATTACTTCGGTCAAAGGAAAAGAAGAACCGAAAAAGAAAAAACAGCAAACCGATGAACAATCGACATTCCGAGTCGTCGTCGGAGGATTAAACGTCCGAGAAGAACCCCATTTAAAAGCGAAAAAGAAAACAGTCGTTTACGCCGATGAAACGTATCCTATTTTAGAAAGAAAAGGCAATTGGCTTCAAATTGAACTCGATGATGGCTCACCGGGTTGGGTATACAACTTCCACGGAGAAACATCTGTTCAATCGAGCAACAATCACGGTCATGTAACGACACTTTCAAACGGAACAAACTTACGAACAGAACCATCGACGAATGCTGCTGTCGTCGCACGCGTCGATGCAGGTGAGCAATATGCCGTCATCGGAGAAAAAGATGGCTGGTACAATATCCAATTCAATGACTCAACAACTGCATATATCGCGAGTTGGGTCGTCTCTAGTGCGAACGCTACTTCAGCACCTGCCCCATCATCGACAAAAGAACGTAAAAAAGCGAATGTCCCTGGCACATTAAAAGGGATCCACGTTCATATCGATGCTGGACACGGTGGACACGACCGCGGAACGACCGGTCTCCGAGGGACTCGTGAAAAAGATATTACATTATTGACAGCTGAATCACTCGCATCAAAATTGCGAGAAGCAGGCGCTCAAGTAACGATGACGCGAAACTCAGACAAATATGTCTCTCTTCGTCAACGTGTCGCTTTACGTAAAGAAATGAGTGCAGATGCTTTCATCAGCCTGCATTACGATGCAAATACCGACTCAACGATTAAAGGATTTACGACGTATTACTATAAAGAAGACCAAAAAGCCTTCACCGAATCGCTAAACGCGGGACTCGCACAACATGTTCCGATACGCAACCGCGGTTCACAAGTAGGCGACTTCCTCGTCTTACGAGAAAATGATCGTGATGCTTCTTTAATCGAACTCGGCTTTTTAACGAATGCGACAGAGGAGCAAATTGTTACGACGCGTAAATTCCGCGACCAAGCAACGTACGGCATTTACACAGGTTTATTAAACTTCTTTAATTAAAAAAAGAGCAAGCGTGCAGATCATCCACACGCTCGCTCTTTTATTATTCTTTCGATTCGACAATCAATGTTACAGGTCCATCATTCGTCAACTGAACATCCATCATCGCACCAAAAACGCCTACTTCTACTTTCAGCCCATGTTTTTCTCGAAGGACTTCATTGAAATATTCCCATAACGGTTCTGCCACATCTGGTCGCGCTGCATCTGTAAAACTTGGACGACGCCCTTTTCTCGTATCTCCATACAAAGTGAATTGAGAAATAGATAAAATGTCGCCTCCGACTTCTTGAATCGAATCGTTCATTTTTCCTTCTTCGTCTTCAAACAATCGTAAGCCAGCAATTTTATTTGCGACGTATTCAACATCTTCTTTCGTGTCGCCTTCTTTAATGCCGACGAGTAAGACATATCCTTGATCAATTTTCCCTGTCACAGTACCATCTACTGTGACGGAACCATTTTTTGCACGTTGTAATACTACTCTCATCTGTTTTCCCCCTTAATTCGTTACACGATGGACCGCTTGGACATCTGGAATTTGTTTCAATCGACGTGCGATATGTTCCAAATGCTCAATCGTTTTAATTTGAATCGTCAAATGAATGCGCGCTGTCTTTTGCGTAGAAGCTTTTCCTTCAATCGCTGCGATCGGTACATTCATCTCTGCGATCTCAATCATCACTTCATTGAGTAAACCTGGACGGTCCAATGCGAATATTTCGATATCGACATCGAATTTCTTATTCGTTTTCGTCTTCTCATTCACTGCCCAAGCGACATCTAAGAAACGATCTTCCTCTTCTGTACTATGCACGACGTTCGGGCAATCCGTTCGGTGAACAGAAACTCCGCGACCTTTCGTAATGAAACCGATAATGTCATCGCCTGGCACCGGACTACAACATTTGGCCAAACGGATCAACATAGAGTCGATTCCTTTCACAATGACGCCTGAATCCGGCACTTTCTTTTTCGCTTCAGCTTGTGTCGCTTTCATATTCGATACGACTTTATCTAGTGTCTCTTGTTCTTTACGCTCGCGACGTAACTTCTCTGTTAAACGATTCGCTACTTGTAATGCTGTAAAACCGCCAGCCCCGACTTGCGCATACATATCTTCTTCAGAAGCGAAACTAAATTTATCGAGCGCTCGTTGAATATTGTCATGTGTCAACGCTTCTTCTTTCGTATAATTTTGCACATTTAATTCATGCTCAATCATCTCTCGCCCTTTTTCAATATGTTCTTGACGTGCTTGACGTTTGAAATATTGTTTAATTTTCGTACGGGCTTGCGACGTGTTGACAATTTTCAACCAGTCCCGACTCGGACCAAACGATTGTTTTGACGTTAACACTTCGATAATATCTCCAGTCGCTAACGGTTCATCTAATGGCACCATTTTCCCATTTACTTTCACACCGATCGTCTGATTCCCGACTTCGGAGTGTACACGATAAGCAAAATCTAACGGTACCGACCCTTTAGGGAGTTCAATGACGTCGCCTTTCGGAGTAAACACGTATACCATATCTGAAAACAGATCGAATTTGAGCGACTCCATAAATTCTTCTGCATTCGGTGATTCATGTTGAAGCTCTAAAATTTCACGGAACCACGTCAACTTCGACTCGATATCCGTCCCTGTATTTTTCCCGCGTCCTTCTTTATATGCCCAATGCGCAGCAACCCCGTATTCTGCAATTTTATGCATATCTTCTGTACGAATTTGCACTTCTAACGGGTCCCCTCCAGGACCGACAACGGTCGTATGGAGCGATTGATACATATTTTGTTTCGGCATCGCGATATAGTCTTTGAAACGTCCTGGCATCGGTTTCCATAACGTATGGACGACACCGAGCACGGCGTAACAATCTTTAATACTTTTTAAGACGATGCGGACAGCTAACAAGTCATAAATTTCATTGAACTCTTTATGTTGCATCACCATTTTGCGATAAATCGAATAAATATGTTTCGGACGTCCTGAAATGTCAGCTTCTAATCCCATTCCGTCGACTTCATGACGAATGACATTCATCACGTCTTCTAAATATTCTTCACGTTCTGTACGTTTTTTATCCATTAAATGAGCGACACGGTAATATTGTTGCGGATTTAAATATCGGAGCGCCGTATCTTCTAACTCCCATTTGATCGTCGATATCCCTAACCGATGAGCAAGTGGTGCAAAAATATCGAGCGTTTCTGCTGAAATTCGTTTTTGTTTTTCTTTCGGTACGTGATGAAGTGTCCGCATATTGTGTAAACGATCGGCGAGCTTAATTAAAATGACCCGTACATCTTGCGCCATTGCAATAAACATTTTCCGATGGTTTTCCGCTTGTTTTTCTTCATTCGAACGAAACTTCAATTTATCTAACTTCGTCACCCCATCGACGAGCTCCGCCACTTCTTCACTAAATTGCTCGACGAGGTCTTCTCGACTTACAGGTGTATCTTCAACGACATCGTGTAAAAAACCGGCGGCTACAGTCGCTGGGTCCATTTGTAAGTGAGCCAAAATCCCTGCTACTTGAATCGGGTGAATAATATAAGGCTCCCCCGACTTCCGAAACTGTCCTTCATGGGCATCACGTGCCGCAATGTAAGCACGTTCAATAAATTGCACGTTCTCCTCATTCATATATGTCGCAACGACATCGAGTACATCTTGAATTGTCATATCTTTTGCCATCCGCAAAACTCCCTTCTTTCCCTATGAAAAAACATTCTTTGCAATTTGCAAAGAATGTTTTCTATTACTCCTCATCATACGTCATTATCGCATGAATGTCATAACCTTTAATTTT
>JASLGI010000191.1 GCA_030149685.1 Bacillaceae bacterium
ATGTTGGAATATAAAGCTAAATAGTACGGTAAGCAAGTAGTAGTGGTATCTAAAACGTTTGCTAGTTCTTAACTCTGTTCAAACTGTGGATACCAAAATAAAGACGTTAAAAATCTCAATTTACGTAAATGGACATGCCCGTCATGTCATACTTATCACGATAGAGATATTAACGCAGGACAGAATTTGAAAAAAGAATCTGAAAGACTTCTAACCGTAGGGACTACGGGGATAGCCTAATTAATTAGCGTTCGTTAGAACGCTGTACTTAGGAATCTACTAGGCTTTAGCCTAGTAGTAGTTCAATTGACGAAAAACATAGTTGAACTACAATATGTAGTAAGCGATGAATATGAAACACAATTTATCGCAGTCTCTCCCTCCATAGGGAGAGTAGATTGAAATAACAAGCATTAAAAAAGCACAACGTAAACAGCGCTCTCTCCCTCCATAGGGAGAGTGGATTTAAATATAATATGAAACCGCCGACAAACAATGGTGAGCCTCTCTCCTTTCATAGAGAAGAAAATTAAGTTGAAATTAGAGTGCTACTTAATTAGTAGTCACTCTTTTTTTGTTTACATATCACTTTTGCAGTAATACATATAAAAATTATTAATTATTCTGATTATTAATGTAGCTATATAATTATGATTTAGAACAAAATATGATGATGCAGGAGCAGGATTTATAAAGATTAACTCATATTTAAGGTCTGATGTTAGCTTATTAAAACGACCATAAAAGTTATAGAGCTTGCTCGATATGAGATGTTTATTGTTAATCATATTCTGTCACTGTTTTATCATTACTCTTCAAATTTTGATATTGTAGAGGGAATAAAGTGATAATTAGAAATGAATGTATTTCATAATATGGAGGTCTAATTATGTCAGCAGATATCGGTTTTGAAGAAAAATTGTGGGCGATGGCAGACAAGCTTCGAGGAAGCATGGATGCATCGGAATATAAACATGTTGTCTTAGGTTTATTATTCTTAAAGTATGTATCTGACTCTTTTGAAGAGTTGCACGAACAATTAAAAGAAGAAGAATGGGCAGATCCCGAAGATAAAGATGAATATTTGGCAGAGAACGTGTTCTGGGTACCGAAAGAAGCACGTTGGTCATATATTAAAGAAAATGCTAAAAAACCAGAAATTGGTCAAATTATTGACGAGGCTATGATCGCTATCGAAAAGGAAAACGAAAGTTTACGTGGAGTTTTACCTAAAAACTTCGCGCGTCCGGACTTAGACAAAACACGCCTCGGAGAAACGATCGATATGTTTTCATTCCGTGTCGGCGATAAGGAAAGCCGCTCGAAAGATGTACTAGGTCGTGTGTACGAATATTTCTTAGGGAAATTTGCGAGTGCAGAAGGGAAAGGCGACGGAGAGTTCTATACGCCAATGACGGTTGTCAAGCTACTCGTTGAAATGTTAGAGCCTTATCGAGGATGAGTCGACGGTACGTATTTTTTATGAAAGTCGAATTATCCCGCTTCAATTACCAGAAGATTTAAATATCGATAGCGATTACGAAGAAATCACTGAACACCAAGAAGAATCGGATCGCGAACGGTTAAAATCAAAGTGGTCACGTTTAGAAGCTTTAGCAGGAGCGG
The DNA here is from genome assembly GCA_030149685.1 of Bacillaceae bacterium. The sequence continues at coordinate 1,627 of JASLGI010000191.1, forward strand.
AAAGTCGTGTGAATCAATTGGCGAAAGATATTGTAGATCATTATGAGAATCGTGAAGCGGCGATTCATGGTAAGGCGATGGTTGTTGTGATGAGTCGTCGAATTGCAGTGGATCTCTATGAAGCGATTACGAAACTTCGTCCGGATTGGCATTCAGATGATGATGCGGAAGGTGTAATCAAGGTCGTCATGACAAGCGCATCGAATGACCCTGAACATTGGCAGCAACATATCGGGAATAAACGACGTCGTGATTTTTTGGCCTGCCGTATGAAAGAAGAAGAAGATGAACTGAAAATGGTGATCGTTCGTGATATGTGGTTGACAGGGTTTGACGTGCCTTCGATGCATACGATGTATATCGATAAGCCGATGCGTGGACATAACTTAATGCAAGCCATCGCCCGTGTAAACCGTGTATTCAAAGACAAACTAGGAGGACTTATCGTTGACTACATAGGGATTGCGGATAGTTTAAAAGAAGCCCTTAAGCAATATACAGAGTCAGATCGTGAAAATACAGGCATTGATACGTCTGTTGCGGTAGATTTGATGTTAGAAAAATTTGAAGTCATTCAAGAGATGCTTTACAAACACAATTATGAACATTTTCTATCCAATAAATCTTCAGAGCGTATGAAAGCGATTACGGAAACGATGGATTTTGTCATCGGCTTAGGGGAAGAAGATAAGAATCATTTTATAAAGACGGTGACCGAATTAGCAAAAGCATTCGCTTTATGTTCGACGGAACCAGAAGCCTAGGAATTAAACGCGGAAATTGGCTTTTTTAAAGCCGTGAAATCAGGTTTGATGAAACTCATTCCATCAGGAAGTGGCAAAAAGACGACAGCGCAAATGGATGAGCAGCTCAATCAACTAATTTCAAAAACGATTATTTCTGAAGAGGTCATAGATGTATATGAAACGTTAGGATTGGATAACCCGGACATTTCGATTTTATCCGATCAGTTTTTAGAAGATGTTCGTGCATTGCCTCAGAAAAACTTAGCAGTTGAGCTGTTGAATCGACTTTTACAAGGAAAGATTAAAGCGGTTCAGCGAACGAATTTAGTAAAAGCGAAGAAGTTTTCGAAAATGTTGGAGAACGCGGTGAATCAGTATAATAAACGTGCAATTGAAACATCTAAGGTGATCGAAGAGTTAATTGAACTTGCAAAAGAAATGAATGATTCGTACAAAGCAGGTGAAAATCATGGGATGATTCAAGAAGAAGTGGCTTTCTATG
>JASLGI010000208.1 GCA_030149685.1 Bacillaceae bacterium
GCTTCTGCTCGTTCTTGCATCTTTTCTACTTCTTTCGTCGACTTTTCTGGCAAAATAGAGCGAGATTTCGGAAGTTGTGCTCGTAACGTAATATCTTGCCAATACATTAAATTTGGCTGCACATTCGTTTCTAAAATCCTCATAAGTGACGTCTCCGTCCGATTTAATGTCCCTGAAAAATAATCGGAAGCATATTGACGCAAAAATTCTTCTTGTTCTTCCCGTTTCAACTGATGCTTCATCTCATAATTCGTTCCGTGTTGCGCGACATCATTCATCGTCATCGCTCGATTAAAAAATGTATGGTTCGCACGATGGAGAAAAGTAACGACTTTCAAACGATCATATTGATTAGGAATGAAATCATACATTAAAATCCCATCATATTCAGGAGCAACATAATCGTATTCTGGAACTAAAAAGCTAATGTCTGCTTCTGGCCATTGCGCTAACGGTTCCGTCATTTTTGGTGCTACTGATAATAGCGATTCAACGGCATACCCTTCTTCTTTCAATGTATTCGCCGCTGATAAAATAGCGACGCCACCTTCCGAATAACCGAGTAAGCCAATTTTATTAAAATCTGCTTTCCCCTTCATCGCAACAGGCGCACGGTGATTCCCTTTATTTACTTGCTCCCATTTATCAAGGTGCAAACGAAGTAAGTTTGTCAGTCGTTCATTATAAGTATTTTCATCGTGAGCAACTTGTTCAGCATCAATCGATACAGCGATAATATCTCGACCGGCTAAATGACGAACGACATGATCAAACCCTGTGTCATAACGTTTAGATTCTACCGTTTCAGGATGAACGCCATGAACGATAAAAACAATTGGATAAGGCCCATCACCATTTGGAATGCTCACTCGTCCTCGAATCGGTGTTTCAATTCGATTGACGACTGCTTGCCCAAAATTGTATTCAGCGACACGACCTAATGTAACGCCGTCTATATGCGCTCCAACTTCTGCAGTATCTAATGCCACTTCTGTACGAAGAGGATCTTCATTTAATGTTAGCTCACAGCCACTTAGCAAAAAAAGTGACGTACTGAGTGCTAGAATACTCATTATTCGTTTCATACCGGCCTTCCTTTCTTCTCGTTTATTATACCGACTTTCGAAAAGAGTTGCACCTTTTCTTCTTCTTTCAATAAAAAAGTGCTCGAGTTTTATCGACTCAAGCACTTTTTTTACATTATTTATTTTAATGAAGCTTCATACGCTTGCATTTCTTTTGCGTAACGATGAAGTGTTGATGGTGACACATCAAAGTGTTCCCCTAACTCTTTCCACGTCATATCAATCGGTTCAAAATATCCTTGTTCTTGACCGAAACGAATCGCTCCCGCTGCGATCGTCGCACTTTTACGCGCTGAAGGTTGATAAGCGACTAAATAATCTTCTAACACACGCATCAACTCTTCATTAAAACGTCCACGTTCATGTAAGAAGACAGTCACTTCTTCTAGAATACTTTTTTCAAACTCGCTCCATTCACCGCCATAGAAACCAGCATCTCCAAGCATTTTCCATAAATCGATGAACTGTTTACTAAACGCTTCTTGTGCATTTTCTTCCTTCGTTACTTTTTCTACGAAAGCATCTAATGTTTCATTGAACGCAACTGGAATGAAAAGTAATGTCGATAAAGAGATCATCGCTTCATCGTGCGTTCCGCTCGGTAACAACACTGTGAAAAATCGCATATTTTCAGCAATTGGACGATCCGAAGGACGTAATAGCGTAAATGTTTCGCCGGTTAAATCATCTGTTGCAACAAGTTCATATCCGTTGACAGATTGCGTCGTCGCAATCGTTGCTCGTGGTGAAAACCATGTCGCGAGCACTTCTTTCGTTTTCGGACGCATATGTTCTTCAATTTGTCGTTCAATATATTCTTTCCAAATTGTTTGGCGATTATTTAATGCATACTCTTCAAAGATGAGCGCCATAATCATTTGATCAGCATAATGTTCCCCTACAGCTTCTTTCCAATCGAGAAAGCGTGCTTGTAACTTATGCATTTCCGTTCGAGGAGGGTAATTTCCGAAGAAGCGTTCAATCGTGCGATCAAGCTCATCTGCTACGAGCTCATCCACTGAAAGTACTTCTTTATTCATACAACATTTTTTATATTTTTTTCCGCTGCCACATGGACACGGATCATTTCTTTTTACTGACATCTTTCCACTTCCTTTATTAAATTCCACTCCCCCATATTACCACATGAATGTATGTTCGTGCAAAATCACTCATAGAGCGCATTCATTTTCGATATCTCTTCTTTCATTTGATCAATTAATGATAACGGATGAAGTACCTCTATTTGACTGCCAAAACCGAGTAACCAAATGAGTAATCCATCACTTGATAACACCCGATGTTTGAAATAAAACACCCCTTCTTCTCGGTGATGACGATAGGTCGGTTCTTCTTTTCCAAACTTATCGACGAAAACATTCAACAATTGTTGATCTGCTTTTAATTCAATCGTCATGGCAATGCCACTATACATGTTAAATGTTCGTTCTAAAACCGTTCGAATCTTTTTCTCACAACGTTCATCTCGATAAAATGTTTCTGTTTCATGAACCGATAAATCAACCATACGATCGAGACGATAATGTCGAAAGTTCCCATCCGGTTGAATACCTGTGACATAATACCGACCACTATGCCAATACAACTCATAAGGCTCCATTTCATAAAGACGTGGCTCTGCTACTGAAGAACGCTCTCTTAAAAGAAAAACGACTTTCCCCCGCTCATCAAACTCATAACTCCCGTAATAAAACTGAATCGGGTGTCGTTGGATAATAGCTGTATGTAGCTTTGCCACATCATCAGAAAATGTCGCATGACCCTCTGTTGGACGTTCTGGGACCCAAACATTATTCTTCAAAAGTTCCCCTTCATCTCTCGTCGTCCAACGTCGAATTTCTTGCATGAGAATCAATCGCTCATCATGAGGAATAACCGGTGATGTCATTACTGCATCAATGAGTACGCGGAGCTGTTGTACATTCAATAAACGTCCCGCATAATAATACCTCTTCTCCATTCCTTCTTCATAACCGTCCATCTCATATACTGGAAATTCTTCAGAGTTTTTCAACACTTCGATATCGGAACGAATCGTTTCTTTCTTTACATCTGCATGTAAATGCCAATAAAAGTGATCAACAACATCTTGCAATGTTTTTCCTGTCGTCTCATTCGTCTCTGTAAAAAAGAACTGCAAAACTTCGAGAAAACGTTCTTTCGTCGTTAACTTTACTAAAGATTGATCTTCTTTCGTCATTGTGTCCCTCTCCTATACGTCAAAAAAAGCTGAGAAAGAACCCTCAGCTTTTCTTCCTCATCGATTATTGATTTCGAAATTCGATTGGTTCACCTGGTGATAAACGATCAACAATTGCTAGTGACTCTACACGATACCCTTGCTCACGTAAGTCTGCTCCGCCTCGTTGGAAACCTTTTTCAATCACAATTCCGATACCACCGAGACTCGCTCCTGCTTGTTGCACAATTGTCATTAACCCTTTCATCGCTTGACCGTTCGCTAAAAAGTCATCGATTAATAATACGTGATCGTCTTTTGTAACAAAATTTCCTGATACAACAATATGATTCGACACTTTCTTCGTAAATGAATATACTTCTGCTTCATATAAATCATCACTCAATGTAAGTGACTTACGTTTACGCGCAAAGACGACAGGTACATTTAATTTTAATGCTGTCATAACAGCTGGTGCGATACCTGAAGATTCAATCGTCACCACTTTTGTAATTCCTTCATCTTTAAAACGACGAGCGAATTCATTACCAATCTCAACCATTAATTTCGGATCGATTTGGTGATTTAAAAATGAATCAACTTTTAATACCGTCTCACTTAGTACTTCGCCTTCTTGTTCAATTTTTTTACGCAATGCTTCCACTAGAATAAACCCTCTCTTTATGTATAATGTTCATTATTATATCACTAACAGAAACCTCTTTCAATGCTTACTCAAAGAACGTTTCAACGTTTTATAAACAAAAAGAGGTTAGGACAAAACAGTTTCTAAATGAAAGATAAAACCTAGCATCCACTTAGTTTAAAAATAAATGGATACTAGGTTTTCTTGTAGCTAAGCTTTGTCCCAGCCTCTTTACTTTCCTTTAATTAATAAGGAGGTGGCGACCAACATTCACAACTCGGAGCATCGCTTTCACATTTAGAGCAACTGATCGGTTCAAAACCATAATGCGGATAACCACAATTATTGCAGTAATACACATCTAATGTTCGACCGTCTTTTGTCGTAATTTGCTCATGACGTGTTGCTTCGACAGTCTCTGTCTTCTTCGTTTCACTCACAATAACTCCTCCTTTTACCTTTATACTCATACAGGTATAGGGAAAAAGCAAGAATTCCGCTCGCTTTATAGTAAAAGAAGATCTTTTACCGGAAAACGCGTCGTCGGACGAGGCTCATTTTTTCGTTTACCTAAAGCAACGAGTACAACTGGTTCATAACGCTCGTCAATTTGAAACATCTCTCGATACGCTTGTTGATCGAATCCTCCCATAATACAAGAATCAATCCCTTTCGACTCTGCGAGTAAAACGAGTGACATCGTTACTGCTCCTACATCAAAAAGCGATAAATGATGGCGCTCTCGTGCGGTTTTTTCGCCGTAATACGCTTCATCCCGTGCAATTTTATCTTTTGCTTCTTCCTCTGTCATATGACCATCTTTCACCATTTTTTCTTGGAGGGGAATGATGTTTTTCTCTAACTCCGTATCAGCAAAAACAGCGATAACTGCTGCTGCATCTTCAACTTGTGATTGATTAAGCGCAATCGGTCGAATGCGCTCTTTCATTTCTTCATCTAATACGAGTTGAAACTTCCACGGCTGTAAATTACTCGTTGATGGTGCTTCAATCGCTATTTCTAATAATTGATGAAGATCTGCTTCTGTTAAATGAAAGTTCGGATCAAATTGACGTGTTGCACGTCGAGTTTTCATCACACTTTCTAAATTTTCGTAACGTCTCATGTCATCACCCTTTCTTCTTTTCTCTTTCCTCTTTTCCGTTTGTTGAAACATATGGTACACTGAAAATTAAAAAGGATGATACGTGTGAATATTGCAGTGTATTGTGGCTCTCACCACGGAGAAAATGAAACTTATACGAAGGAAGCGAGAAAACTCGGTGAAGCAATCGTCAAAAGCGATCTTGGTGTCGTTTACGGCGGCGCAACAGTTGGCCTCATGGGAGAAGTCGCTAAAAGCGCTCTCCGAGCAGGAGGGCATGTAACAGGCGTTATGCCAAAAGCACTCGCTAATTTAGAAATTACATTACATGAAGCAAGCATTATTATTATGACATCAACGATGCATGAACGAAAACAAGAAATGTTCGAACGTTCTAAAGCATTTATCGCACTACCTGGAGGTATCGGTACATTAGAAGAAATCGTCGAAGTATGGACGTGGGCAAAAATCGGTATTCACAAAAAACCAATTGGTTTGATCAATATCGATGGCTACTACGACCACTTCCTTCAATTTATTGAAAAGATGAAAGAAGACGGGTTTCTTAACGAAGAAGATGTTACTCCACTCGTTGTCGGTAAAACAGCGGAAGAAGTCGTTGAAAAAATCACAACCATTTTAAATGAACAAACCAAATAAAATGAAACTAGAATAAAAATTATCAACATAAAAATCTAGTGTCCATTTACATTTAAATAAGTGGGCA
>JASLGI010000234.1 GCA_030149685.1 Bacillaceae bacterium
ACCGGATCAGCAATGAGGGATACGTATGTCTAAAAGTAAATGTATACCTCTAGCTACTTGTGCCTTTTTATCAGTCTCTGATAAAAAGGCTTTTTTTATGGAGAAAAGGAGGATTTCGATGACAGAAGCACTTATCTTAGATGAACAAGATATGAATCGAGCACTTACTCGAATTGCTCATGAAATTATTGAACATAATAAAGGAATTGACGATTGTATGCTCGTCGGTATCCGAACGCGTGGTGCTTATTTAGCAAAACGTTTGAGTGAAAAAATTCAACAAATTGAACAGAAAGAAATTCGTAGTGGAGAGCTCGATATTACGTTATATCGAGACGACTTACATACAAAACGTATTCAAAATGGTCCGCATGTTAGTGATGTTGATATTACACATGATGTGAAAGACCAAAAAGTGATATTAGTAGACGATGTATTGTTTACAGGTCGAACGGTGCGCGCCGCGATGGATGCTGTAATGGACCTCGGTCGCCCGGCAGCGATTCAATTAGCAGTGCTCGTCGATCGAGGACATCGTGAACTACCGATACGTCCAGACTTCGTTGGAAAAAATATTCCAACATCAAGTGAAGAACGTGTCCGTGTACAATTAAAAGAAGTGGATGAATACGATAGCGTAACGATCCATAAGTAAAGGAGAAACAACATGTCAGAAAAACATCAAGTCATCGGGATCGATGAAAAGCCGGAAGCGAGTAAATGGCTTGTGCTCAGCTTACAACATATGTTTGCAATGTTCGGTGCGACAATCCTCGTTCCGCAACTCGTCGGGCTAAGCCCAGCAATAGCGCTTTTAACGAGTGGTATTGCAACAATTATCTTCATTCTTGTGACGCGCTTCCAAGTACCTGCCTATCTCGGTTCGAGTTTCGCCTTTATTACGCCGATGCTCGTCGTTACTGAAAATGGAGGCATTGGAGATGCGATGCTCGGAAGTATCCTCGTCGCACTCACATATTCGATTATTTCCTTAATTATTTGGAAAACAGGATATCGTTGGATTATGCGCATTTTACCGCCGATTGTTGTAGGGCCTGTCATTATCGTGATTGGATTAGGATTAGCGCCGACAGCGATTAACATGGCTTCTTACATCACAGTAGATGGTGAATCAGTATATAGTCTACCTCACTTATCTGCAGCAGTCGTTACTTTATTAACGGCGATCATCGTCCTTATTTTCTTTAAAGGTTTAATTAGTTTAATGCCTGTACTCGTCGGAATTGTCGTCGGTTATATTTACTCATTATTTATCGGTATCGTCGACTTTACGGCAGTGAAAGAAGCATCATGGTTTGCAATTCCAGACTTCTTAATTCCAGGAGTACATTACGATATTCAATTTACATTGAGTATGGCGACAATTATGGTTCCGGTCGTCATCGTGACGGTATCTGAACATATTGGACACCAACTCGTACTCGGTCGAGTCGTTGGACGAAACTATATTAAAGAGCCAGGACTTCACCGTTCATTACTCGGAGATGGTCTCGGAACGTTGATCAGTGGACTCGTCGGAGGACCACCGAAAACGACTTACGGAGAAAATATTGGAGTGCTCGCAATGACACGTGTATACAGTGTGTATGTCATTTTGGGAGCAGCGGTTCTTGCGATTGTCTTTTCTTTCTTCGGAAAAATTATGGCAGCTATTGCAACAATTCCGAGTGCTGTTTTAGGAGGAGTATCGATCCTTCTTTTCGGTATGATTGCCTCAGCAGGACTCCGTATGCTCGTAGATCACAACATTGACTTTGGGAGTCAACGAAACCTCGTCATCGCATCGGTCATCTTAGTATTAGGAATCGGTGGCGCAACATTAGATGCAAACATTTTCGGTTTCGACATTGAAATTAGTTCAATGGCACTTGCAGCGATCACTGGTGTGTTATTAAATTTATTGTTACCAGGTCGTCCGAAAGAATTATTAGATGAAGAATAAAAGAACCTTTTAACTTTGTCCCGTGAGGCAAAGAAAGGGATTGTATAAGTAAGGAGAAGTATGTCTACTTCCCTACTTTCTGCAGCCTTTCTTTGCCAAAAACGGTAAAGGAAGGCTTTTGTTTTAGGTGAAAAGGAGATTAATGATGGATAATCTAGTAAGTATGAAAGAATTGTCAGTAAAACAAATGAAAGAAATTGTGAAAAAAGCGCGACAATTTAAAGAACAAGGAATTCCAGCAATGGATAAAAAGTATTATGTCAGTAACTTGTTTTTTGAACCGAGTACGAGAACGAAAACGAGTTTTGAAATGGCAGAACGTCGCTTAGGACTTGAAGTTGTACCATTTGATGCACAGTTTTCAAGTACGACAAAAGGCGAGACATTATATGATACAGTGAAGACATTAGAAGCAATTGGACTAGATGCGCTCGTGATCCGACATTCGGAAGATGGCTATTACGAAGAACTTCTCGGACGAACATCTGTTACAATCATTAATGGAGGGGATGGTTCAGGCCAACACCCATCACAATCACTACTTGATTTATTTACGATTTATGAACAATTTGGTCGTTTCGAAGGATTGAATGTATTGATCGCAGGAGATATTTCTCATAGCCGTGTTGCTCGCTCGAATGCCGATGCTTTAACGCGCCTCGGTGCGAACGTACAATTTTTATGCCCGCCAGAGTGGCAAGGAGAGTTCGAAGCGGTAAACGGTTGGGATGACGTCATTAAAGAGGCGGATGTAGTGATGCTTCTTCGCGTTCAACACGAACGTCATGATGAACAAATGAATTACACGAAAGAAGAGTATCATGAAACATTCGGTTTAACGATCGAACGAGCTACTCAATTAAAAGACGAAGCGATTATCA
>JASLGI010000232.1 GCA_030149685.1 Bacillaceae bacterium
ATTTGACGATGACGGGCTTCTTTAAATAAAAAGAAGTATTTACTTTCAGCCATTTGTCGGTAAACAGAAGTTTGTCCGAAATCTTCACGTGCGACACGTTCTACACGTTGTGCTTGTTCCCAGTCCGTGCGTAATTCATCCATCAGTTGTTGGAGCGAATCGTCATATTGTTGTTTTAATGTTTTTTTCTTTTTAAAAAAGAACATCGAAATCTTCCCTTCTATAACTCGCGACGTCCTTCGATTGCTTTTGAAAGTGTCACTTCATCCGCGTATTCGAGGTCGCCTCCGACAGGTAAGCCGTGAGCGATTCGTGTCGTTTTAATTCCTGAAGGTTTGACGAGGCGTGCAATATACATAGCTGTCGCTTCTCCTTCGATTGTCGGGTTCGTCGCTAAAATGAGTTCCTCAATGTCTTCAGATTCTTGAAGGCGTCGAAGTAAAGGGGGGACGTTAATATCTTCAGGACCGATTCCATCCATCGGTGAAATCGAGCCGTGTAAGACGTGATAAAGTCCATTGTAATCGCGCATTTTTTCCATCGCGATGACGTCTTTCGGGTCTTGGACGACACAGATCGTCGTTTGGTCGCGGCTTTGATCTTGACAAATAGCACAAGGATCAATGTCTGTAATATGACCACAAACCGAACAAAACTGAATGTTACGTTTTGCATCGACGAGCGCTTTCGAAAAATCGAGAACGGTGTCTTCTTCCATTTCTAAAATATAAAAGGCGAGACGACTCGCCGTTTTTGGACCGATTGTCGGTAGTTTCGTAAAGCTGTCAATGAGCTTTGCAAGCGGTTCAGGGTAATGCATGTCGACCGCCTCCTATTAGAACATTCCTGGTAAATTTAACCCTTTCGTAAACTTACCCATTGTTGATTCTGCTAATTCTTCAGCTTGTTTCATCGCTTCATTCGTTGCGATAATAATTAAGTCTTGTAAAATTTCTACATCTTCAGGGTCAACAACGTCTGGATCGATGACAACATCGACGACTTCTTTATGACCTGAAACGACGACTTTCACCATGCCTCCACCAGCGACTGCTTCGAGGCGTTCATCTCCTAAAGCCTCTTGAGCTTTCGCCATTTCTTTTTGCATTTTTTGAACTTTTTTCATCATACCTTGCATATTTCCCATACCACGCATTGGTATTCCTCCTTTAAATTAGTCTTTCACTATTTCAACGAGCGTATCTCCGAAAAGTTCCTCCGCTTTTTGAATATGGGGACGAACTTCTACTTCTTCAGTAAACATATCGACCGCGACTGCGGGTTGTTCCTGTTCAGGAGAAGCTTCAGCTTGTTGATTTTTTTGTTCCATTAAACGTGCAATAGATTCTTCACGCAATGGTCCCCAAGCTTCTTTAGGGATAAATACAGTTTCTGTTGGCTGTTGCAACAATTGAGAGAGTTGCGTATTTAACGAGTCGACGAGCTGCTCTTTATTGGCGGCCATTGAACAATGAATTTCGTGTTGAAAGGAAATAATCACTTGTTCAGGACTTGCTGCGACAGGTTCTGATAAACGAAGCAATGCAGCGTCTGTTGCTGCTAAGTTTTGCATCGTCGTTGCCCATAATTGTTGGACTTTTTGCAAGTCTTGGCGCGTTGCACTTTTTAAAATGTGACGAATGCGATCTTTCGGAATGCGATAAGTTGAGCGCGTATTAGAGCGTTCCGGACGTTTTTCTTGTACCGGTGCTGGAGCCACTTCTGCTTTTTCTTTTAATTGGCGTTGTAATTCGTTCACACGCTCATTTAATTGTGATAAATGCGCATTCATTTCTTCTGACATACCGACCGCTTCTGTCGTTTGAGGTGTTTCTTGTTCAAGATGAACGAGCTTCAGTACAGCAGATTCGACATAAATTTTCGCATGATTCGATCGCCGCATCTCTTTTTGAGCGTCTGATAAAATACGGATGTATTCGTGTAAGAGCTCAGGTGTATATTGCTTAGCGAGTGGTTGGAATTTTTCCACTTGAACGATCAACTCTAATAAATCTTGCTGTTCAGGTGCTGCTTTCATCAACAATAAGTCTCTGAAAAAAGTCATACTATCTTCGACGAAACGGAAAGGATCTTTTCCTTCTTGCATAATGTCGTCGATGATCGTTAGTGCACGTCCGGCATCGCCTTGATGAACAGCTTCTGATAAGTTGTAAAAGATTTCTTCGCCGACACTTCCTGTAATGAGTAGTGCATCTTCTTCGCGAATCGTTTGATCGCTAAATGATGCGATTTGGTCGAGCATACTAAGTGCATCACGCATCCCACCTGAAGCCGCTTGAGCAATTGTTTGTAACGCTCTCGGTTCTGCTTCAAGTCCCACATCTTCTAACACAACTTCCATTCGGTCGATCAACTCATGACGTGTCAGTGGTTTAAAGTCAAAGCGCTGACAACGAGAGATAATCGTTAATGGAAGTTGATGGGGTTCTGTCGTCGCTAAAATGAAGACGACGTGTGCAGGAGGCTCTTCTAACGTTTTAAGAAGAGCGTTAAAAGCCGAGTTAGACAACATATGTACTTCGTCGATAATGTACACTTTAAATTTTGCTGCAGCTGGAGCGAAATGAACTTTTTCGATGATTTCTCGAATTTCTTCGACCCGCGAGTTACTCGCTGCGTCAAATTCGATGACGTCTGTATGAGAACCTTCCATAATACTTAAACACGTATTACATTCATTGCACGGTTCACCATTAATCGGTCGTTCGCAATTTAAAGCTTTAGCGAAAATTTTTGCCGCACTCGTTTTTCCTGTTCCACGAGGGCCAGAAAATAAATACGCATGGCTCGTCCGCTCGTGTAAAAGAGCGTTTTTTAATGTACGCTTCACATGCTTTTGACCCGACATTTCTTCAAATGTTTGCGGACGATACGTACGGTAAAATGATTGGTGAATCAAATGGAAACGCTCCTTTCTTAACTGAAAT
>JASLGI010000240.1 GCA_030149685.1 Bacillaceae bacterium
CCATTCGCTCCTAACACAGAACGCCCTTCTTCATCGACAATGGTCGATGTGTTGTTACCATTCGGTACTAAATAAAAGTTTCCTTTTCGCGTATAAACATCTTCTGTACGTGTCAATGGATCGCCAGCTTTCATGCTTTCATGACGAATGACGAAATATTGGCGTGGATTCGTTAAAGCAAAGTCGAGCGAACGGTCCGTCGTTTGAAGAGAACCTGTCGTTTCATTCGTTTTTGCTTGGCCAATTTTTGCTCCGACTCCGTAACGGATACCGGGAGCCGATTCTCTCGGTGCACGGTCGAGCTTATCATTCAAGTGTTGTTGAAACAACATTTCGCGAAAGTTCGCTTGTTGTGACTTATACCCATGGGTATCAACGTTCGCGACATTATTTCCGATGATATCTAAATGTTGCTGAAGTTGTCCGAGTGTATTCGTCGCTGTATGCATCGTACGAATCATTTACGTTCCTCCTTATTGAACACGGCCGAGTTCCACCGCTTTTTCCATACTACGATCGTAAGCTTGCAGTACTTTCGAATTCGCCTCAAACGCACGATATGCGGTCATCATCTCCGTCATCGTTCGCCCTTCATCTACGTTCGATGACTCGATATAACCTTGTTGCGTTTGATAACTCATAAAATCAATCGTATCAGCATCTTGCATCTGACCTGTCGTATCGACAAAAAGGCCGTCTCCTTGCTTTGTGAGCGCTTCTGGGTCACTTGCATAGGCAACCCCTAACTTCCCTACCTCAACGTCATTTTGAATGACACGGCCGTCTGTATCGATAATAAAGTCTGTGTCGACTAAATATATTTGATTTCCTTCATTGTCTAACACGTAATCCCCATTCGCAGCTGTTAAATAGCCGTCGTTATCGATCGCAAAATTTCCATTGCGCGTATAATATTCGCCACCTTCAGGATTAGCTAGACGGAAAAAGATCGAACCGGTCTTACCTGTCTCCGGGTCCTCTGCTAAATAGTGATCATGTAAGGCAACGTCTGTTGATAATTCTGTTCGAAGAAGTGAACCGGTCACGAAGTTCGGCAATGTCTCTTGCATGTAAACGCCTGTACCGACATCTCCGATACGTGTTAATGTCTTCTGCTGAAACCCTTTGCTCGTCGGTATATTCGTCCGATCAAGTCTCGATAAAAGCATCTCTGGAAATGAACGAATCGACGCTTGGTCTTCTTTAAATCCAGGAGTTTTCGCATTCGCCAAGTTATTCGATAACAACTCTGTGCGACGTTGTTGTGCAATCATTCCCGAGCCGACCGTATAAAAACCTTTAAACATCGATTTTCCCCCTTTAGTTTCGTGAAAGTAACATCTCTGTTCCGCGACCGACACAACCGAGTGGGTCTTCTGCTACAAATACTGGGACGAGTAACTCTTGTGCGAGTAATTGATCAAGCCCATGAAGTAATGCCCCACCACCTGTTAAGAAGACACCACGGTCAATAATATCTGCTGATAATTCCGGTGGTGTTTTTTCTAAAACATCTTTAGCACTTTGAACGATTAACTTCACTGATTCAATCAATGCGTCTTCTACTTCTTCGGATGTGATCGTTTGAGGTTTCGGTAAACCTGTGACCATGTCTCGTCCGCTAATATCTAATGTTTCATTGCGTTCTTCTGATAACACTGTACCGATCGTCGTTTTAATATTTTCCGCTGTACGTTCACCAATTAACAATTTATATTTATCTTTCACATAATTCGTAATGTCTCGATCAAATTGATCGCCCGCAACTTTTAATGATTCAGATGTCACGATATCACCCATTGATAAAACAGCAACATCTGTCGTTCCGCCACCGATATCGATGATCATATTTCCGCTCGGTTCAAAAATTTCCATCCCTGCACCGACGGCAGCTACTTTTGGTTCTTCTTCTAAGTATACTTTCGACGCTCCTGCTTGCTCTGCTGCTTGGCGAATCGCTTTTTGTTCAACACTCGTAATATTTGTTGGGCAACAAATTAATACTTCTGGTTTCGCAAAAAATCCACCGATATCTAATTTTTTCATAAAATGTGTAAGCATTGCTTCTGTAATATCGAAATCTGCAATTACACCGTTTTCTAACGGACGTTCAACGACAATATTTCCTGGCGTTCGACCGACCATTTGATGCGCTTCTGTTCCAATCGCAAGGACTTCATTTGTTGCCTGATGGATGGCTACAACAGATGGTTCATTAATAACTGCTCCTTGATCTTTTACGTGAACGAGCACATTCGCCGTTCCTAAGTCAATTCCTATTTTTTTAGAAAACACTCTTCCTCACCCTTCGTCTACGTTCATTTTGTCTCTCTAACAGTCAATTGTATCATAATTCTACCGTATGGAAAGCGAGAATTGACCAATTTTTTTCTATCATTGGAAAACAAAAACCGCTCTGATGATGACACCCGAAGGTTCCATCTATCAAAACGGCTTTTTATTAAATCGATGATTGTTTTTTTCGAAGTTCTTCGATATCGATAATTTCATCATCCGATGTTCGAATAATGTCTGCGCCGAGTGCGCGTAACTTCTTATGGAAATCAACATATCCTCGATCGAGATGTTCTAATTCTGTAACACGTGTCGTTCCTTCTGCAACGAGTCCGACAAGAACGAGCGATGCAGCAGCACGTAAATCAGTTGCAGCAACTTCTGCTCCTTGAAGTTTCGCTGGTCCTGTAATAATGACCGAACGTCCTTCAATTTTCATATCAGCATTCATTCGACGGAATTCTTCGACGTGCATGAAACGGTTTTCGAAGACTGTTTCTGTTAATACAGCGGTTCCTTCTGCAACGAGCATAAGTGCCATCATTTGTGATTGCATATCTGTCGGGAATCCAGGGTGTGGCATCGTTTTAATATCGACTGCACGTAAAGGATGTTCCGCGCTTACGCGAAGTCCTTCCCCTTCTTCTTCAATTGTTACACCCATTTCACGTAATTTTGAAATGAGCGCTGCGCTATGTTCAGGTAATGTATTTTCAATGAGTACATTTCCTCCAGTAATCGCAGCAGCAACCATAAATGTACCAGCTTCGATGCGGTCAGGAATAATATGGTGAACTGTTCCTGTTAACGAATCGACACCCGTAATACGGATTGTATCTGTTCCTGCACCGACGACTTGTCCACCCATTTCATTGATGAAATTCGCAAGGTCAACAATTTCCGGTTCTTTTGCAGCATTTTCAATAATCGTCGTTCCTTCTGCAAGCGCAGCGGCTGTCATAATATTTTCAGTCGCTCCAACACTTGGGAAGTCTAAGTAAATACGCGCTCCTTGTAAGCGCCCTTCTGAACGTGCTTCGACATATCCATTGCCAAATGTAATTTTAGCACCCATTGCTTCAAAGCCTTTTAAGTGTTGATCGATCGGACGTGAGCCAATAGCACAGCCTCCTGGCATTGCTACTCGCGCATAACCATTACGTGTGAGTACAGGACCCATCACTAAAATAGAGGCACGCATTTTGCGAACAAACTCAAAAGCTGCTTCATTTTTTAATTGATTCGTTGCGTCAATGTGTACTTCATTTTTTTCTGGATAATGAACGACTTCTGCGTCTAAGCTTTCTAATACACGATTGATCGTATAAACATCTGATAAGTTCGGAACATCCCGAATAATTTGTTTTCCTTCTGTTGCTAATAATGCTGCTGCTAAAATAGGTAACACTGCGTTCTTCGCACCTTCAACGCGCACAGAACCTTCGAGTGTTTTTCCTCCATTAATGATGATTTTATCCAAAGCTAGCCCCTCCGACTTCAACTTATATTCCTATTTTTTCTATTGGCTTAGATTTCTTCAATGTACAGTTTACCGCGTAGTTATCGTTTATACAAGCCTTGTTCGCATTCGTTTTTCCTTTTTTATTTCATCCGATGATCCCAACGACATCGAGTCTTTTGCGATCATCAGATGAAACTGTTTTAAAACATATTAGGTATTTGAGATGACCAAAAAGATAATGATAAAAATGCATTAGAAACAATCGACCCGATGACAACACTTAACAAAATAAAGAGTAGTTGTGCTTGAAATACATGATGTTTCCGAATCACTTTTTCTGGCATTAATGACTGTAAGGCATAGAAACTAATCGCGATAAAAAAGATATGTGACAGAATTGCTAAAAGTGGATTGTGCATTAAAAGTCCATCCATTTTGCCACATCCTTCCCATTTTTACCTAATTCTTCTTAAAAAAAGACGAACAGAAGATTTTACACTTTTCTGTTCGCCTCAATCGTCTTATTGTCCCATTTGATGGACATTGATTCGGTTATCTGCTCGTTTTAACGCGAGTTCATGAATGGCACGATCAACATCATCATCTTGTTTAGCTCGTAACGCTTCTTCCGCACGTTTCGCAGCTGCTTTTGCACGGTCGATGTCGATGCCGTCTGCAGTTTCTGCTGTTTGTGCTAAAATCGTCACGACGTCCGGACGAACTTCAATGAATCCGCCGTGGACCGCGATTACTTCTTGTTTGTCTCCAGAAATAATGCGGAGCGGGGCGATTCGAAGCGGAGCTACCGTCGAGATGTGACCGGGAAGTATCCCGATTTCACCTGATTCAGCTGCAGCGATAATCATCGTCGCATCCGTCTCACGAACTGGGCCATCGGGAGTGACAACACTAACTTTTACTGTCTTCATTTATATTCCCTCCTGGTCCCTATTTTAAACTTCAACGCCCATTTCTTTCGCTTTCTCGATTACTTCTTCAATACGTCCAACTAAACGGAACGCATCTTCTGGTAAGTGGTCGTAACGACCTTCGAGAATTTCTTTGAATCCTTGTACCGTTTCTTTTACTGGAACGTATGAACCTGGTTGACCAGTGAACTGTTCCGCAACGTGGAAGTTTTGTGATAAGAAGAATTGAATACGACGTGCACGTCCAACGACGAGCTTATCTTCTTCACTTAATTCATCCATACCTAAGATTGCGATAATATCTTGTAATTCACGGTAGCGTTGTAATGTTGACTGAACGCGACGTGCTACTGAGTAGTGCTCTTCTCCAACAATTTCTGGTGAAAGTGCACGTGATGTAGATGCGAGTGGGTCAACCGCAGGGTAAATACCCATCTCTGATAATTTACGCTCAAGGTTTGTTGTTGCGTCTAAGTGAGCGAATGTTGTTGCCGGAGCTGGGTCCGTATAGTCATCCGCTGGTACGTAGATCGCTTGGATCGATGTAACTGATCCTTTGTTTGTTGACGTAATACGCTCTTGTAACTGACCCATTTCAGTTGCAAGTGTTGGTTGGTAACCAACCGCAGATGGCATACGTCCTAAAAGGGCAGATACTTCAGAACCCGCTTGTGTGAAGCGGAAAATGTTGTCGATGAAGAGAAGTACGTCTTGTCCTTTTTCATCACGGAAGTATTCCGCCATTGTAAGTCCTGAAAGTGCTACACGCATACGAGCACCTGGTGGTTCGTTCATCTGACCGAATACCATCGCTGTTTT
>JASLGI010000242.1 GCA_030149685.1 Bacillaceae bacterium
GCTTCTCTTCAGGTGCGTCTTTTCCATCTTCGGATGAATTGTCTTCACCTTCTGTTGAACTACCGCCACCTGTAGATGGTTTCTCTTCAGGTGTGTCTTTTCCATCTTCGGATGAATTGTCTTCACCTTCTGTTGAACTACCGCCACCTGTAGATGGCTTCTCTTCAGGTGTGTCTTTTCCATCTTCAGATGAATTGTCTTCACCTTCTGTTGAGCTACCGCCACCTGTAGATGGTTTCTCTTCAGGTGCGTCTTTTCCACTTTCAGATGAATTGTCTTCACCTTCTGTTGTGCTACCGCCACCTGTAGATGGTTTCTCTTCAGATACATCTTCACCTTCGGATGAATTGTCTTCACCTTCTGACGGATCTGTCGGTGTAGACGGGTTCTCTTCAGATACATCTTCACCTTCTGTTGAGTTGCCTCCACCACCTATGGATGGCTCTTCTGATGGATTCTCCTCTGGTGCATCTTTTCCAGCAGCTGAGCTATCTTCTTTTGATTCCACAGGGTGCGTTACTTCTGTCGTCTTTTTCGTCGTTTCGTCTTGACCTAACCCTTGATATGTCAATGTCGTTTTACATTCGACATTTTCAAGTGCTTCTTGATATTCAACATCAATATAAAACAACTGCTGCTTGTTACTTAATTCATCTAATTTGAAAGTAACGGTATGTGTATCTTTATTATAGACACCTTCAATACGTTGACCATCAATCAACGTATACGCTTGCTTAAAGACTGCTTCTTTCGCTAATTCATGTACGACTGAAAGATCTTTTAATACTAATGAACCTTCTTCACGAACATTCGTATCTTTCGCTTCGACGATATACGTTACGCGTTCTCCTACCGTCGGGTCGACATCTGAAACAATATCTGTCGTTACGTCCCAATCTGCTTCAGCATAAGCATTTAAAATGTCTGGGTTAATTGCGACTGTTTCGTTTTCATTGTATTGTAAAAACATTTGAATCATGCCTTCTGTACCAGGCTCTGTATAGAAATTAGGGAAGTACAAGTTGTTAATTTTCATAACTCCATGAGCTTCTAAAATTTCTGGTTTAAACACGAAAACAAAACGATGATTTTCTTCATCGTAGCGATATGTTTTAAAGTCTCCTGTTAATTGTACGTGCTTATCGAACTTCAATTGATCCGATAATTGAACGATTAACTCTGCATCGCGATACGGTGTGTCTGTCTTCATTGAATAAGAAACATCATATGTGAAACGTTCCCCTGTTAATACTGGGAATGACGCGGGAATACCAGGGCGCTCAGCAAGTTCACCTTTGATTGTGATTCCTTCTTCTAAAACAGGTGCTTCACTTTCAAAACCGTGCTGAATCGTCACTGTATTCGTCGTTAATTCCTCGCCGCCCTTCGGCACATACGTTGCATAAGCAGTTGCAACTTTTTCACCTTCTGGCTGTTCAAAAAATAATTGAACGTTTACACGGCGTGGTGTTAATGGATGGAAGTTCGCATGACTCGTTGAAATTCCTCCAGGGTTATTCCAATAAACGCGATGATTTTCCGCATCATACTTCCCACCAAATGTTGCTGATTTAAAAATTGCTCCTTCTGGTAAATCTAAATAGAACACAGCATCTTCTAAATCAATAGGAGCTACCCCAATAATAGGATTATGACGAAATGCGAACTCATACTCTACTTTTCCATTGTTATATGCACTAATTACGCGTCCATCCATCGACCAAATTGAATCGACAGCGACTTCGCCATTTGGACCTTCAGGTAAAATAGGCGTTTCCCCACCAATTTGTGAACCATCTTCTCCCTCCGGATCTTCTGGAAGAACTTCGTAGCCACCTTCTTCTTCTTCTGTTAATGATGGTGTGTCTACTTCATATGGTTTTTCTTCATCGGTACCTTCTACTTCTACCTCTTCATCTTGCGTGTCATCTTCTGGAAGGATTACTTCTTCTCCTTCTTCTTCAACGTTAACCCCATTTTCACTCGCTTCTGGTAGAATCACTTCTTCTACTTCTTCATCAAGTTCGACATTGACTCCGCCACTTTCAACTACTTCTGGAACAACGGTTTCTTCTGTTTCTTCATCGGGAAGAACAACCTCTTCTACCTCTTCATCTGGAAGGATCGGTGGTGTTCCTAAAATGTTTTCAGGAATTACAATGATCTCTTCAGAATGAACAGGTGTTTCAGAAGCCCCTGACGCGTGAGTTGTCGTATCATTTTCTTTTTCAACAATAGCTTCTTCATTGATTGTTGGTTCAATGATTGGTTCTGTCGATTGTTGGTTTGTCTCTTTTTCTAAATTTTCTTCAATGATAGCTGCAACTTCATTACTTTTTTTCTGCGCGAATGTATCTGTCGTAGGGTTTGATAATTGAACAGCAAATAACGCTGTCAATCCAGCACCTACTTTTACTAAACGCTTCATTCCTACACTCCTCTCACAATCATCACTACCAATTATAATAACATTTTTTGTTGGAGTTCGATAGTCGATTGACCTATTTTATGAAAAAGAGAACTTACGATGTCACACTTTTCTCATAGGCGAGAATTGATTATCAAAAAAATAATAGTTATTCAGATATAAGACGAAGAAAACAGACCTTTTTTAACTTTTTCTCATACTTACCGAAATTTCCGACAACATTTCTTAGACACATTTCAGACACAAGATGAAAAAGTAATATTTTTAGATAATATCACATTGAAATCGAACTATTTTTTAACACTCACAACCATTTATCAATTACTTTAGAAATACAATTTTATGAAGGTCTTATAGCACATATTCATTTTTTTGTGAGCCTTCCTCTTCATTTCACTAGCCCATCTCACTAGTCCATTCATCATTCAGTCACACTTCTTCATTCCGAATGACCATTTACCCTCTTTTCGCTCTTTGTTATAATAAAGCAAAACAAAATAAAGGTAGGGAATATTCGTGAAAAGATTCATTGTATTCATCGTCTTTCTTCTCGTATTAACGATTCAAGAAGATGCCTCAGCGAAAACTGAACGTCTCATCGTCTTTGAAGAAGGCATTTTAGAACAGATTACGTCTTCATCACTTTATAATGATCAAATCCATCTTCAACGTCTAGACGATCAAATAGCGCTAGCAACATTCGACGACTCGTTACAACAAACATTCACGACATGTGACACAGTATTACGTCAATCACCTTTCATTCATACAGTAGAAATTGATCAAACTCGCTCAATTGATGAAAGTGTTTTCTCTCATCCGAACGATCAACTCGCTGCTGAACAATGGTGGATTGACCGTTTAAATATGCCTGAAGTCTGGGCGATCGGCCAACAATACGCCAAACAAGAAGCAAAAATTGCTGTCATTGACTCTGGGGTCAATCGGCAGCACCCAGACTTACAAGATGCCAGAATTTTACCCGGATTCGACTTTATTACAAATACATCAGCTGACGTTGACTTAAATGGTCATGGGACTGCAATTATTGGATTACTCCGAGCAACAACGAACAATGGAGAAGGAATTAGTAGCTTACTTCACGAGTATCCTGTCAATATTTTACCGTTACGTATTATGGACGAAAAAGGAATTACTAAAATTTCTTCCATCGTTCAAGCGATTGACTTTGCGATCAATGACGAAGTAGACGTGATTAACTTAAGTTTAGGAGGCGCTATGCCTTCTGAAGCTGAAAAAATTGCTGTGCAAAAAGCGATCGACAAAGGAATTATCGTCGTTGCTTCTGCTGGTAACGATGCGATGAAAGGTAATCCGATGAATTATCCAGCAGCTTATCCGAATGTTATCGGTGTAGGCGCACTCACACCGGATAATCAACGAGCACCTTTTTCAAACGTCCATAACTATGTTGATTTCATCGCTCCAGGTACAAAATTACTAACGACAGATAAACAACAAGGTTATACAACGTTACAAGGGACATCTTTTTCAACACCTTTTGTGAGCGCACTTGCAAGTATGATTCGCTCAATCGACGCTAGTGCAACGAGAGATGTGATTTATCAAACGTTGCAACAAACAGCACAACCTTTATCTGACGAAGTCCCTTCAAAAGAATATGGGTATGGAGCCGTTCAATTTGTGGAAGCATTACAAACATTCTATCAAAACCTTCCGACAGTCATTTGGTCAACAGACAATTGGCAATTACCGATTGAAGCTGAAACGAAATGGTTAGAGTTAGATGAGCACCATTACGCAATTTTGCTAGAAGTAGGAGAAACCGTAAACTTCCGTGAAACGATGACATTAACGACGAATCAATCACCGATCATCACGATCAACGGTCAACAACTACGCGCAAATGCAGTCGGTTCTACACGGTTCAAGTTGTACCAGTTAAACGGCCCAACGAAAACAATCGACGTGAAAGTAACTGAAAATCGTCAACATACACTCGCAGGATTTACGAAAGAAGACGCTTCTTGGCAAGTAACACCGACAGAAAAAGCCTCTCTTCATCCTGAAGGATTAATTCACCTTGCTCGTCCTGGAAATGTTCAAGTACAAGTACAAACAGAAGGAAAAACGCAACAATTCAACAAACAAATTTCTGGTCAAGGACTTCCTACAGACGATATGCCTCATGAAATCCTTCGACCAAAACATAGTAAGGACCAATTAACTCTTCTATTTAATGAAGATATCGATGAAACATTCGTTAAAAAATGTATCGAGTTATCGACAGATGAATGGAATGAACACCCTTGGGATCATGTCGACATGACGTTAAAAGGCAAAAAAGTGTTCATTACACCGAAAAAACAATGGCCTGACACACCTATTTTCATTCATGTCCATGATGCAACACTCAATGATAAACCTTTAAACAATCCACAAATATTTTATTTCCAAATTCAATAAAAGCGACGAGGCTATGACAAAACCTAGTCAAATAAAAAACCAGTATCCCTTTATTTTTGAAATAGATAGATGCTGGGTTTTTATTTGGCTAAACTTTGTCCCAACCCCTAGTAATTATTTCTATATATCCCCTTTAAAAGAAAAAGAAGAGAACTATCTCATCTAATGAATAAGAAAGAATAGTAGCCAATAAAGCTTACTTCTACTACACTAAGTAATGAAAGTATAAAAAAGGAGGTGTCGATAAGGCTATTCCTTATCGAAAACATATGAAAAAATTCATGATCGCTGCAGGGCTATCGTCCGTCCTACTCCTCGGTGCATGTAGCGGAGACAAAGAAGATACACCTGTTGCAGACAATATGGAAAAAGAAGAATTACAAACAGATGTCGCTGGCGCACCTGACGTTCAATACAACGCAGACGTCGAATTCGATCAAGCACTCGAAGAATACGAAAAAGCTTTACACAAAGACGGATGGAAAACAATCTATGACAACAAACCATCTGAAATCAAAGTCCAAAAAGACGATGCCGTCTATAGAATCCACGCCGTCTCAATCAATGGCGAAACGAAAATCCAAAAATATGAAGACATCGCACCTAACGAAACAGACGCAGAAGAAAAAACAGACGAAAAATAATTAAGAATGCCTAACACTATCTCTACACATACAAAAACGCATGAAATCAAAGAATTACTTTGACTTCATGCGTTTTCTTTTTTTGACAGAAGACATCTTAAAAAACAATCATTTCACCTTGAAATGAACGAATGATCCATTCAAGTTAATAGCGCATTGTTTATTTCATCTAACAAATCATTATATTTTAAACGATCCATCCCTCGCCATGTAAATGGCTCTGCATCTGGGTTTGTCACTTTCGCAAGTTCTGCATTTACTTTGTCGAGTAATGGTCGGATTTGTTCGGCTTTATCATAAAGGTTATCATCTATAGCATTGTTATACGCTGCGTCGATATCTTTTTGACTCTTTAAAAGCTCAGTATAATCTTTCTTCGTCATTCGGTCGACTTCATTGATAATTTCACGTAGCTTCTCATTTTGTTCGATTAACTCCTCTAACTTCACTTTATCCTTTTCGTCGCCGTCTGCTCGTGCTTTAAGTTTCTCTGCCTCACCTTTAGCTTTCTCCACTCTTTGCTCATCTTGCTCTTTATCTCCCCACGCGAAGTCGTCTTTTAAAATGACATCTTTGATATGAGTAATGTAACTATCCAGTAACTTTTTTTCTTCGTTCCAACGCTCATTGACAGCATCTTTATACTTTTCTAACCATTCATCAATAATCGTTACTTGCCCCTTTACTTCTGCTTCAGAAGCTCGTTCTGGTAAACCTTTTTTCGCAATCACTGCTCGAGCCTCTTTTAAAACAGGTTCTAATTCGAGAGCAGCTGGGTCATATTCATCATATAAACCACGGATGATCTGAAGTGAATTGATTTTTCTTTCTAAAATATCAAACTGAGAATCTGTCGCTAAATAAACCAATTGTTGAATCACTGTATCGATTCGATTCGTCGCTTCGACAATATCTTTCTCTAACTGCTCAGTTTTTTGAATTTCCGCAGCTGCATGTTGAGCCGCTCGTTGTAATTCATCAAGTTGGACTGGAGATAACACATCTTTTTTATCACTTAAAATTTTGTTTGTTTTTCTCATTTTACTTCTCAATTCATCAAGTTGCGCATCGGTCGCCAATGGTTCAATGCGATTTATCGCATCTTCTAAATCTTCAATCGCATCGCGAACGACGGATTCAATCGTTTCGTGGTCATTGTAGACACGTTCACCCTCTTCAATCGCTTTCGTTAAGCGATCTTTACTCGCTTGAGAAATTTGCTCCTTTTGCTTTGCTTTCGCTTCGTTAATTTTTGACCATAAATCCCTTTTCGCTACATCTGCTGCTTCTTTTTCAGCGACACTTTCGTTGAATTCTTGCATCGCTTTTTCAAGTCCTTGAGCTGCATCATTAATTGTTGCTTGATTTGCATCACTTTTCGCAAGTACTTGCTCAGCGTACTTGATCGCCTGTTCTAACCGATCTTTATTCACTTTCGGGTTTTTATTAATTGCTTCTTTCGCTTTTGCGATTGCCTCTTTCAATTTCTTCTTACTCACTGCAAGTTTCGTTTTTTCTTCCCATTCTTTCAACTCGTCGAGCATA
>JASLGI010000011.1 GCA_030149685.1 Bacillaceae bacterium
AATACTCGAGATAATGAAATTTATTTCGAAGGAGTTTTAAACAACGTGGCCCGTCGTTATCACGATACGACGAGTAAGTATACGCAAGAACAAATGGAAAAATATATGGCGCAAAATGCGTGCCCGACATGTGATGGCTACCGCTTACAAGAAAAAGCGCTCGCTGTGAAAATTAACGGCGAACATATCGGACAAGTGACGGACCGCTCGATTCAAGAGGCGTACGACTTTTTCCATACGCTCGAATTGTCAGAGATGGACCGTCAAATCGCATCACTCATTTTGCGAGAAATTGAAGAACGACTGAAGTTTTTATTAAATGTCGGACTCAATTATTTAACGCTTTCACGTGCAGCCGGGACATTGTCTGGAGGAGAAGCACAACGGATTCGTCTAGCGACACAGATCGGTTCACGTTTAACTGGGGTGTTATACATTTTAGATGAGCCGTCGATCGGGCTTCATCAACGGGATAATGATCGACTCATTGCGACACTTGAAGATATGCGCGATTTAGGAAATACACTCATCGTCGTCGAACACGATGAAGATACGATGCGTGCCGCTGATTATTTAGTCGATATCGGGCCAGGCGCAGGAGAGCACGGAGGAGAGATCGTCGCAGCGGGAACGCCTAAAGAAGTGATGAGTGATAAAGATTCATTGACCGGTCAATATTTAAGTGGCGAACGTTTCATCCCAGTACCTGAAGAGCGACGCCCACGTGATGGCCGCGTACTTACAGTAGAAGGTGCGACAGAAAACAACTTAAAAAATATTACAGTCGATTTCCCGCTCGGACAATTTATCGCTGTTACTGGAGTGTCAGGATCTGGTAAAAGTACGCTCGTGAACGAAGTGTTGTATAAAACACTCGCTCAACAAATGAACCGAGCGAAAGCACGCCCTGGCGAACATAAAGAAGTAATCGGTATCGACCAACTCGACAAAGTAATCGATATCGATCAATCACCGATCGGCCGCACACCGAGATCGAACCCGGCAACGTATACAGGGGTATTCGATGATATTCGTGACGTGTTCGCGATGACGAATGAAGCGAAAATGCGCGGATATAAAAAAGGACGTTTCAGTTTCAACGTCAAAGGTGGGCGTTGTGAGGCGTGTCGCGGAGACGGAATTTTAAAAATCGAAATGCACTTTTTACCTGACGTGTACGTCCCTTGTGAAGTATGTGACGGAAAGCGATACAATCGTGAAACGCTCGAAGTGAAATATAAAGGGAAAAATATTTCAGACGTTTTAAACATGACTGTCGATGAAGCAGTACTTTTCTTTGAACCGATTCCGAAAATCCATCGAAAATTACAGACACTCGTCGATGTCGGACTCGATTACATCCGTCTCGGTCAACCAGCGACGACTCTTTCAGGTGGAGAAGCGCAACGTGTGAAACTCGCTTCTGAATTGCATAAACGGTCGACAGGAAAATCGATTTACATTTTAGACGAACCGACGACCGGTTTACACGTGCACGACATTGCGAAGTTATTAAAAGTGTTGCAACGTCTCGTTGACGGTGGAAATACAGTCATCGTGATCGAACACAATTTAGATGTGATTAAAACTGTCGACTATATGATCGACCTCGGTCCAGAAGGTGGCGACGGTGGGGGAGAAATCGTTGCGACAGGAACGCCAGAAGAAATCGTGCAAGTAGAAGCGTCGTATACGGGCCAATATTTAGCGCCGATTTTAAAACGAGATCGTCGATAAGTGAAACTTTTTTAACGAGTCGTTCGTATTATAACTAGCTACACAATACAAGGAGGCGTTTTTCATGCAAGAAAAGAAAAAAAGAATTTTAGACCTCGTCGAACAAGGAATTTTGACTTCAGAAGAAGCACTCGTACTACTCGAGCGACTGAATGAACGATCAGCAACAGAACAACCGACAGAAGAGCGTACAACATTTACAGAAGAAGAGAAACGTGAAGAGCCATTTACGAACGGTTCAAATAAAACGTTTTTCGATGAAGTTGCGAAAGATTTAGCGCAAGTCGGTAGCCAGTTCATGGGCTTCATGAAAACAGCGGTCGATCAAGTGAAAGATTTTGATGTAAAAAACGCAGCGGTCGTTCATGAAACACTTCAAGAGGAACGGACATTTTCGGCTGAAGATGTAGAACGTTTATCATTTGATCTCGCACACGGAGACGTTGCGATTGCATCGAGTGAGCGAAGTGATATTCATGTAACGTTTGACGTAGACGTATATGCTCCGATGCCAAAAGCGGAAGCAGAAGAACATTTCGCGCGTTACGTGCAGGCAGTCGTTCGAAAAGAAACATTATATATTTCGAGCCAATGGAAACTCGCGAATGTGAAAGTGACGCTCCAACTTCCGAAAAAAACGTATGATCGTTTGCATATCGGCACGAATAAAGGAGATGTGACGATCGGTGATGTTACGACACGTATTTTAAATGTCGATACAGTAGCTGGAGGCGTAACGGTCGATGCGGTCGATTTTACAGATAGTACGATTGAAACGAAACATGGGAAAGTAAAGGTAACAAATAGTATTGGGCGCACATTAGATGTCGATACAGTGAACGGTGAAGTCTCTGTTCATAGTAGCTTAGAAGAAGTAGAGTTAGAATCGACAAATGGCGGTGTAATTTTCACAGCGACGAACCGTTTGCGTAAACTCGATATCGATACATCTCTCGGTTCGATTGAAGTGTATGTGCCGAAAACATTAACGTTCAAAGGCGAAGCTGAAACGAAAATCGGTCAACTCGACGTTCGTTTAGACGAAGCGCGTTATGAAAAAGAAGAACGTGAATTTTTCCAAAAAGAATTAAAGTTTGCTCAAGACGGTGTGACAGATGAAGCGAACATTGATCTTGATACAAATGTCGGAACGATTCTCGTTCGTCATACGACAGTAGAATAAGAAGAAACGTGTACTCTTTCGAGGGTGCACGTTTTTCTTTCTCTCTTTCATTCTGTTAAACTAACGATAGTCATTCATGATTACGTCTATTAAGAAAGAAAAGAGGGATTTCATGTCATCGATTACTGTATACGATGTGAAAGAAGCATTTGATTTAGAAGTAGTAAGCGGAGAGGAATGGCTCGACCGTGAAGTGACAACAGGTGACGTTTCGCGTCCGGGATTAGAAATGGCCGGATTTTTCGATTTTTACCCAGCAGAACGTATTCAACTACTCGGTAAAAAAGAAATGACTTACGTCGAGCGTTTACCAGCAATTGAGCGGATGAAACGGCTCCAACGCCTCTGTACAAAAGAAACGCCGGCTTTCATTTTAGCTCACGGAATTGAAGGGCCCCGCGAGTTGTTTTATGTCGCGTCTGAACAACGAATTCCAATTCTTCGTACGCCGCATCAAACGACTCGTTTTAGCGGAATGTTGACGAATTTTTTAGAAGGAAAACTCGCACCGATGACGACGATTCACGGAGTGCTCGTTGACGTGTATGGCGTCGGTGTATTAATTACAGGAAAAAGTGGCGTCGGTAAAAGTGAAACAGCTCTAGAACTCGTTAAACGTGGTCACCGGCTCGTCGCAGATGATGTCGTCGAAATTCGACAAGTTGCGAAAAACGTTTTGATCGGTAATTCACCGAAGCTACTCGAGCATATGTTAGAAATTCGCGGCGTCGGGATTATCGATTTAATGGTGTTATTCGGGGCAAGTTCTGTAAAAGATAATAAGCGTATTTTACTTGCGATCGATTTAGAGTTATGGGATGAAGAAAAAGAGTATGACCGACTCGGACTTGACGAACATAAAGTGAAAATTATCGATTCTGAAATTACGAAGTTAACGGTGCCTGTTCGACCAGGACGGAACTTATCGGTCATTATTGAAGTAGCGGCGATGGACTACCGGATGAAGAAGCTCGGTATTAACGCAGCGGAACAATTTACGCAACGGCTTGAAGAAGAAGTGCGTAAAAATGCGTTGAAGGAGGAGCAAAAACGACATGATTAATGCTTTTCATTTACTCGCACTTGACCCTGTCGCTTTTGAGCTCGGTCCACTCAGTGTTCGTTGGTATGGGATTTTAATCGCAAGTGGTGTATTACTCGCTTATCTCATCGTTCAAAAAGAAGCGAAACGTCTCGGATTCCACGAAGAGTTTTTTATCGACTTACTTTTATGGATGTTGCCGATTGCGATTATTGGTGCGCGAACGTATTATGTCATTTTTGAATGGCATCGTTACGCAGACCATCCGATCCGTGCACTTTATATATGGGAAGGCGGGCTTGCAATTCACGGAGCGCTCATTGCCGGAGCGATTACCGCTTATTTCTTTACGAAATCACGCAATGAATCGTTTTGGAAAGTCGGTGATGTCGTCGTTCCAGGAGTACTTGTCGGTCAAATCATCGGTCGATGGGGAAACTTCATGAACCAAGAAGCTCATGGAGATGCCGTTTCGGAAACGTTTCTTCAAAGTACACCGATTCCGAATTGGATCATGGAACAAATGACGATCAACGGTGTAACGTATCATCCGACATTTTTATATGAATCACTTTGGAATACAGTCGGTTTCATCATTCTTTTATTTTTCCGTAGAAAAAATCCAATTCGCGGTGAAGTCTTTTTATTTTACGTCGTATGGTATTCCGTCGGGCGATTTTTCATCGAAGGGATGCGTACAGACAGTCTCGTATTTTTCGGATTGAAAGCGGCACAAATTGTCTCGCTTGCAGGAATTATTATCGGTCTCAGCCTCATCATTTATCGCCGTTGGATTCGTCCGACAAATGTGCGTTATGAAGACTGAAAAAGAGTATCTGTTATAATAAAGAGGTACGGCACTTGATTAACTGCCGATAAAATGAAAGAAAAGGGGATACATCCATTGACAAAACCGATTAAAACAATTTTATTTGATTTTGATGGGACTTTGTTTGATACGAATGAGTTAATCGTTCGTACGTTCCAACACGTATTAGATAAATATCATCCAGGTGAATATACAGAAGAAGACATCTTACCGTTTTTAGGTCCACCGCTCATTGACACGTTTAAAAAGATTAACCCAGAAAATTATGAGGAACTCGTCGCAGAGTATCGTCGCTGGAACATTGAGCACCATGACGAATACGTAAAAGAGTTCGACGGTGTATCAGATACATTGTTTGCATTGAAAGAGCGCGGTCTCGATTTAGCGGTCGTTTCGACGAAGCGTCGTGACGTTCTCGATAAAGGAGTCAATCAACTACGCGGTCGTTACACATTTAGTGAGGTCATTAGCTTAGACGATGTAGAACATGCGAAACCACATCCAGAACCACTTGAAAAAGCGATGACTGCACTCGGAGCAGATCCAGAAACGACGATTATGGTCGGTGACAACTCTCATGACATTGAAGGTGGACAAAATGCAGGTGTTCGCACAGTAGGCGTGAAGTGGTCATTGAAAGGTGAAGCGTTTTTACGTCAATTTGAGCCAGATTATATGATCGACGATATTCGAGACATTTTAACGATCGTTGATGAGGCGAATGCGTGAGACGACTTGAGCGCTACCCGTCCAAAGGAAAAGCAAATTCCTTATGGTATATGTACAAAACGGTCTCATTTTGGAAAGTCGTAAAAAACTTCATCGTCATTCAACTTTCGCGTATAACACCTTTTTTATCGTGGAAAATATGGATGTACCGACATTTATTAAAAATGGAAGTCGGAGATCAAACGTCGTGGGCACTGATGGTAATGCCGGACTCGATGTTTCCAGAACGTATTAAAGTCGGAAGTAATTCCATTATCGGTTTTAATACGACGATTTTAGCGCATGAATATTTAATTGATGAATATCGATTAGGAGATGTCGTCATCGGAGACGATGTAATGATCGGAGCGAATACGACAATTCTTCCAGGTGTAACGATTGGTGACGGCGCCATCGTAAGCGCGATGACACTCGTTCATCGCGATGTGCCACCAGGAGCATTTGTCGGTGGGAATCCGATGCAAATTATTCGTCCGGGCACTGAAAACGATTCACATTGATAAACGTGTTATGATAGAATATAGATAACTTAGGAAGAAGGGACGGAGAACGTTCCTTTTTCTTTTTCGGAGGAATATGATTGACAAAAAAACGAATGAATACTCGTCAAAATATCATTACCTTCGTGCCGGACGCATCTTTTTATTACGAGCGTGCAAATCGCGCGCTCCAAAAGGAGGATCGCGGGCGGGCGAAGCGATATTTTGAACGAGCATATGAATTAGACTCGACAGATATCGAAGGTTTGATCGATTACAGTTTATTTTTAATTGAAGAAAGCCGTTTTACGGAAGCGTATGAATGTTTGAAAAAAGCTCGCACGCTTGATCCGAACTACGATGAGATTACGTACTATTTAGCAGAAGTACATGCGCATTTAGGATTACTTATCGAAGCGAAACAATATGCCGAACAATATATTGAGGAATCGGGCGAAGGTGAATTTACAGAAGAAGCAGAAGCGATTATCGATTTTGCTGAACAAGAAGGTGTAGAGCTTTTAGATGAAGAGTTTACGAGTGAAATTTTCTTCATGCAAGAAAAAGCACAACGAAAAATGGAAGAGGGCGACTTTGAAGGGGCAGCGAGTATTTTTGAAGACCTCGTCGTCGATTATCCAGATTTGCTCGCAGCGTCAAACAACTTAGCTCTTTCTTATTTTTATACGAACCGACTCGATGAAGCGAAAGATTTATTGCGCGATGTGTTAGAAGAAGATCCAGGAAATGTTCATGCTTTATGTAATTTAGCTGTCTTCTTCTATTATGAGCGTCGTCAACCGCTATTAGAAGAATTGATCGGTGTGTTAAAAAAAGTTTATCCGATACCTTTAGAACATCAGTTTAAAATCGGTGCGACATTCGGTTTGATTGGTGAATACAATGAAGCGTACGAACGACTGCGCCGCTTAGAACGTTACGGATACCGAGACGATATCGGCTTTTATTTTTGGTTATCACAAGCCGCTTATTATTCAGGCCGTATCGATGAAGCGAAACGTGCACATGAAAAACTGATTGAACTCGATCCATCGAAGGATGGGACAGAACCGTGGAGCGAAATCGAAGAAAAAGAAGGATATGAACATAATTACGAGCATCTCGTAGAACAATTAACGACTCCTCTTCCTTCCCGACGTTTGTACGGGTTGTTTTTACTCGGGAAGACGATTCATCAGCAAGCGCTTATCTCGCATGCGCACTATATTCAATTAGACACTTTGTTACCGATTGAACAATTGTTTTTCGTCTATGCGATCGATCCAGGATTTGTCGAATCACACGATGGAGACGACCCACAATTGCGTTCAATCCAAGTAGCAGAACTACTTTATGAACAACATGCACCGTTGGATGAACGAGGAGATAAAGTTCTTAGACAATGGTTTGCGTTTTCAATTCTTGCTTACGGATTTAAATATCCATTTTTAAATCCCGAAGCAATTGCTGCAGCTTTTGATTACAATCAACGTCAACAAAATGAAAAAGTGACGAAAAAAGAAATTGCGGCAATTTACGGTATTAGTGTACCGACATTATCAAAATATTTAAAAGAACTTTTTGCTATTTATCCCCCTCAGTAAGTACCTATAGGGGTATAGGCAAATAAGTTGAATTCCTACAGGAAATCACGTACGATTTGTATATAAAACTTACGAAAGTAGTGGAGGAGATTGAATCATGACGACTAATATTTATGACGTAATTATTATCGGTGCAGGTCCTGCCGGTATGACAGCAGCAGTATACGCATCACGTGCGAACCTTTCAACATTAATGATTGAGCGTGGAATGCCAGGTGGACAAATGGCAACGACAGAAGGTATTGAAAACTACCCAGGATTTAAATCGATTTTAGGTCCAGACCTTTCAGCAAAAATGTTTGAACACGCACAAGAATTCGGTGCGACATATAAAGCAGGAATTGTTGACAAAGTCGTCGATAAAGGCGAAACGAAAGAAGTTATTATGGGTGATACGACGTATGAAGCATATACAGTGATCATCGCAACAGGAGCAGAATATCGTAAACTCGGAGCACCAGGTGAGGAAGAACTTACAGGTCGCGGAGTAAGCTACTGTGCAGTATGTGACGGTGCATTCTACAAAGGACGTGAAATCGTCGTAATCGGTGGAGGAGACTCTGCGGTAGAAGAAGGAATGTATTTAACACGTTTCGCTGACAAAGTAACAATTATTCACCGTCGCGATGAGTTACGTGCACAAAAAATTATTCAAGACCGTGCATTCGAACATGACCAAATTGAATTTATTTGGAATAAACAAGTAAAATCAGTTAACGAAAAAGATGGCGCAATCGGTTCATTAACTCTTGTCGATACAGTAGACGGCACAGAGTCAGAATTCGAAACAGAAGGAATGTTCGTATACGTAGGAACAGATCCATTAACAGAGCCATTCAAAGATCTCGGTATTACAAACGAAGCAGGATATGTTTTAACGAATGAAGATATGGAAACGAGCGTACCAGGCATTTATGCAGCAGGTGACGTCCGTGAGAAATTACTTCGTCAAATCGTAACAGCAACAGGCGACGGAAGTATCGCTGCTCAAGCTGCACAAAAATATATCGAAGATTTAAAAGCAGAAAAAGAAGAAGCATAAGACGAACAGTCTTGTAGGAGGGCGCTAATCGCTCTCCTATTTTTTCGGTTCAAAATCAGAGGGGACAATTTTTGTCGAAAGTGTAGAAACATAGTATACTAAAGAAGATTGAAACCTCGAATGAAAAAGAGTAAAGTAGATGAAGATAACCGTCTACGAGGGGGAGAAAATATGGACAGTGCTCGAACACCAGAAATAGAACTTGTCATCATTACAGGAATGTCTGGGGCAGGAAAAACAGTCGCGATGCAAAGTTTTGAAGATTTGGGCTTTTATTGTATCGATAATTTACCACCCGAGCTGTTACGAAAGTTTTTAAAGTTAATGATTGACGCAGAACATCCGATGCGCCGCATTGCAGCTGTCATGGATACACGTGGAGGCGATTTGTTTGCAGCACTCACGGATGCACTTGATGAAATTTCCGCATTAGAACATATTTCGACCCAAGTATTATTTTTAGATGCAGAAGATGAAATGCTCGTAAATCGTTATAAAGAAACGAGACGATCGCATCCATTAGCTGGAACAGGCCTTCCGTTAGAAGGTATTCGAAAAGAACGAGAAGCATTGTCGAAACTAAAAGGACATGCTCGCTATATTTACGATACGACGCATTTAAAACCGAGAGAACTTCGAGAGAAAATTATTCAAGATTTTTCATTACAAGGAGATGCACCTTTTACCGTGCACTTTATGTCCTTCGGTTTTAAACACGGAATGCCAATCGATGCCGACGTCGTCTTCGATGTACGTTTTTTACCGAATCCTTTTTATGTGCCGGAATTACGTCCGAAAACAGGAATGGACCGTGAAGTATATGAATATGTACTGAAGTGGCAAGATACGAAAGTGTTAATTGAAAAATTAACGGATTTATTTCAATTTCTTTTACCACAATATAAACGCGAAGGAAAGTCGCAAGTCGTCATCGCTTTCGGTTGTACAGGAGGTCAACACCGCTCTGTCACTTTAGCGAATTACTTTAGTCAACAGTTTGATGATACGTATGAAGTGTATACGACACATCGCGATATCGAAAAAAGAAAGAGGTGAGTATCAAGTGGAGAAGTCCGAGCAAGCACGCGTCGTCGTCTTCGGAGGAGGAACAGGTTTATCAACCGTTCTACGCGGATTAAAACAACGAGAAGTGCATATTACAGCAATTGTTACAGTAGCAGACGATGGAGGTAGTTCAGGTCGTCTCTTACAGCAATTCAACATACCACCACCAGGAGATATCCGACAAGTTATGGCAGCGCTTTCAACGAGAGGCCCGATCGCAGAAGAGTTGTTTCAATATCGCTTTGCAGATGAAGATGGCGTGCCGGGTCATGCGCTTGGAAATTTGATGCTTGCTGCTCTGACAGACATTACAGGAGACTTTGCAAGTGCGATCGATCGCTTAAGCGAACTTTTCCATATTAAAGGCCGCGTTTTACCTGCAGCAAATGAACGGTTAACTCTTCACGCAGAGTTAGCAGATGGTACAATTGTAACAGGGGAATCAAAAATTCCGATGTATCGAACCGATATAGAGAAAGTCTACGTTTCTCCGCAAGAAGTAGCGCCTTTACCAGAAGCGGTAGAAGCGATTCAACAGGCAGATTACATTTTAATCGGACCGGGTAGTTTATATACGAGTATTCTTCCATCACTGCTCGTTCGGCAAATTCAAGAAGCAGTTTTGCAAAGTGATGCGAAAAAGGTGTATATTAGTAACTTGACGACTCAAAATGGAGAAACGACAAGTTATACTGCTTCTGAACATGTTGAAGCGTTGTATAATCATATCGGGTCCCCATTTTTAGATACGATCGTTCTTCATACGTTTCAAGATGCAGAGGAAGAGCAATTGATTGAACGGAGACTAAAGCAACAAGAAATGTCATTAGTCGAACAAGATGAAGAACGTTTACACGCATTAGGAATCGTCATTAAAAAAGAAGATATCGCTACGTGGGTAGACGATCGTTTTATCCACGATCCGATAAAACTTGCACATTGGCTGCATACATGTATGAATCATCGTCGATGAGGAGGTGGAAATCGTGGCCGTTTCTTTCGCCTCAAAAGTAAAAAAAGAGTTAACGCGAATTGAAGCACCCGATTGCTGTAAAAAAGCAGAAATCGCTGCATTTATTCGTATGAACGGAGCTCTTTCATTATCGAATAAGCGACTAAGTTTAGATGTTCAAACAGAGAACGCTGCAATTGCACGTAGACTGTATTCCAACTTACGAAGCTTATATGATTTAGATGTGAAATTACTCGTTCGTCGAAAAATGCGTTTAAAGAAAAACAACGTGTACATTTGTCGCATTGAACAGCATGCACAACCGTTGTTAGAAGAATTGCGTATATTAGATGGGCCTTTACAATTCACAGGGACAATCGCCCCAGAGCTCATTGAAAAAGATTGTTGTAAACGTGCTTATTTACGTGGAGCCTTTTTAGCCGGAGGTTCTGTCAACAATCCAGAGACATCTTCTTACCATTTGGAGATTTTTTCTGTTTATGAAGAGCATAGTCAATCACTCGTAGACATTATGAATAGTTACGAATTGAATGCAAAATCGATTGAGCGGAAAAAAGGATATATCGCTTATTTAAAAGAAGCGGAGAAGATATCAGACTTTTTAGGAATTATTGGCGCACACGTATCACTGATGAAATTCGAAGACGTTCGAATCGTGCGTGATTTACGTAATAGTGTCAACCGACTTGTCAATTGTGAAACTGCAAACATGAATAAGACGATTACTGCTGCACAACGACAAGTTGAAAATATTAAATTTATTGATCAAACAATCGGCTTAGAAGAATTACCTGAACGACTACAAGAAATTGCACGATTACGTGTAGAACATCAAGAAGTGACATTAAAAGAACTCGGTGAAAAAGTAGCGAGTGGCCCTGTCAGTAAATCAGGTGTCAATCACCGATTGCGAAAAATAGAAGAGATAGCAAATCAATTAAGAAAGAGCGGGATGACCGTCGAGTAAGGAGAGGAGTTAATTTACCATGGTAGAAAAAGAAGTAACAGTACAACTCAAAACAGGTTTACAAGCACGTCAAGCAGCATTGTTTGTTCAAGAAGCGAACCATTTTTCAGCTGAAATTTATTTACAAAAAGAAGACCGCAAAGTAAACGCTAAAAGTATTATGGGCGTTATGAGCTTAGCGATTGCAAAAGGAACAGACGTCGTCTTACTTGCAGACGGTGTCGATGAACAAGATGCTGTTGACACACTCGGTGAACTGATTGAAAAAGAAGAGATCGCATAATGTTGAGCCGCCGCTTCTAGAGAAGTTTGGCGGTTTTTTAATATAAAAAAACATGTAGCACTGAGGCTACATGTTAAATAACGAATGAATTATTTCATATCGCTACGTGTAATGATGTGGTCGATTAAACCGTATTCTTGTGCTTCTTGCGCCGTCATGTAGTTATCGCGGTCTGTATCTTTTGCGATGACTTCGATTGGTTGACCGGTACGTTCTGATAAAATGTGGTTTAAACGATCACGTGTATCTAAAATGTGGCGTGCAGCGATATCGATTTCAGTCGCTTGTCCTTGTGCACCGCCGAGTGGTTGGTGAATCATTACTTCAGCATTTGGTAACGCGTAACGTTTCCCTTTCGTACCTGCTGTGAGAAGAAGAGATCCCATTGATGCTGCCATTCCGAGACAGATCGTTTGAATGTCTGGTTTAACAAACTGCATCGTATCGAAAATAGCCATACCCGCTGTGACACTACCACCTGGTGAGTTAATGTAGATTGAAATATCTTTGTCCGGATCTTCCGCCTCTAAGAAAAGAAGCTGTGCAACGACTGCGTTTGCTACGTTGTCATCGATCGGGCTTCCAATCATAATAATACGGTCTTTTAACAAACGTGAGTAAATGTCATATGCACGCTCTCCGCGGCTCGTTTGTTCAATAACTGTAGGAATTAAATTCATGAAAAGTTCCTCCTTCAAAATATAGAAATATCAGTCCAAATCTCAACTGTAAGTGTATCATATCATAGAATGGTCAATGAAGGTCAAATGAAACGCTCAAAAAAGAGCAGTTGCAATGAAAAAGTAATTCCCTTATAATAGTTCGTGTTACAAGTCCCTATGGTGTAATGGATAACACGTGAGATTCCGGTTCTCAAGATTCGGGTTCGACTCCTGATAGGGGCGTTTTTTCGTTTTAAATGATGATGTGGAAAAAGGCGATAAATGTTGTAAAAACAACATTTATCGCCTTTTTTTATTCGCAAGCGACTCCATCACCATCACGGTCTAAGTGAGCAGCATATCCAGGTTCACCTTTACGAATAGGTGTTACTCCAGCTGCTCTTGCTTCGGAACAGTTCGCATAATAGACGTGCGAGTCACTAGAGGTGTTCTGTTGTGTTGACGGTGGGTTCGTCGTTGGATTCGATGTTTTTTCGTTTGTTGAAGCTGCTGCAAGAGGTTGTTTCTCTTCTGAAAGTTTGTCATAAGAAGCTTGCAACTCTTCGAATTTCGCATCTTTTTCTTTTATTAACTTCTCATTTTCTTCTTTTAGTGCGGCAATTTCTTTGTCTTTTTTCTCCGTCGCTTTTTCCGTTTCTTTTTCCACTTTTTCATAGATTTCTTTTTGTAGTTTTGATAATTCTTTTTCTTTCTCATCTAATTGTTTTGTCGTTTGCTTGACCTCTTCTTTGAGCGTCATAATTTCTTGTTCATGCTCTTCTACTTGTTCTTCTAAATTGGCGTTATTATTTGAACCGATAAAGCCTACGAGAAGCGCAGGTCCAATGATCATTACAGCTAAAGCTTTATTCGTAAGTTTTTTCCCTTTTTCATTGACCCAAATCCCTTTCATTGAAAATCTCCTTTCTAATGATGAAAAAATATGTTCTTTTTTTAAATATGTATAGATCTCTACATAGCATAAACGAATCGAAAGAAAAATGAAAAAAACTTAGCTAAAGTTTTATAATGAAAGAAGTGATTCGTTGTTCGGTTTTTGGCAATAGAAGCGTTTAAGGAGGGGTTGTCAATGATTGGTCTATTGATTGCAATAATTGGGATTAGTATTTTTATTTTATTATTAAAAGATAGTTGGAGACAATTTGTTGTACGAAAAAGGGGTACAACGCAGCAAGCGAAAGTATTAGGGAAAGTACAAGTTTCTTATGGTGGACCGATGTGCCAAGGAGATGTGCCTCGAGAAGTGATGATTGAAGTAGAAGTTATTGAAACGAACGAAACACTCGATGTTGTTGCGATGCTTCGTCCTTCAGAAATGCAAGTGCTGGAGCAAGGGATGCTCATTGATATTTTAAGAAAAGGTGATCGTGCGGTGTTACATCCATCGTCTGAACGTTCTTTGCGTCGCGGGTAGTAGTTGTCATTTCTTTCCCCCTTTTTCTTACAGATATGAGGGACTATGTTATAGTAAAAATCATACATGACAATAGAAAGGGTTGGATACAATGAAAGGCTTAAAAAGCGTTATCGCCATTTCCAGTTTAGCACTCGTTTTAGCAGCATGTGGAACAGATGAAGTCGATGAAGTTGAAAAGAAAGAAGAAACACCGAAGCAAGAAGAAGTCGATCAAAAAGAAGAACAGAAAGAAGAAGACGCATCGATTGAAGCAGAAGCTGCTGAAAAAGAAGAGGAAGCAGCATCAGAAAAAGATGACGAAGCTTCGGAATCACCGGTTGAAGATGGAGAAGAAGGGGCGTTTCACGACAACCGTACCGATCACTTATTAAAAACATGGGATCAATTAGAAAAAGATGAAACAGTTGCGATGAAAAATGATGATGGTTACCCGACACAAATTGCAACACTTGAAGAACAATCGATGCTTGCTGGTGTACCTGTCGATGTTCGTTACCGTTTAACAGATGAACATCATATAACGGACTTACTCGAGACGTCACCTCGTTACGTGGCATTACGCGATAAATATGGTGCAGGCTTTATTGATAAAGAAGAAGTGCCAGAAGATGTGATGGCTGTGGATGAAGAAGTAGATCAAGCACCATTTAGTTATATTGGAACGAACGAACCGGTCGTTGTTGCTGTTATGTACAATTACGACCCGAAAGATAAAGAACATATCGCTAAACAGTTACAGACTACTTATGGTGAGATGAATTCACCGACGTACGGTTGGATGACATCGGATTACCATATTTGGCACGATGAAGAACTACAAGCGGTCGTTTATACGCCATTAGCGAAAGATTTATTCGCGAAAATGCCGGAATTTGAAGAGCGCGCATATTATGAGAAGTTATTCGGACTGTAAAAGGCGAGAAGTTCTCTTCTTTTGAAGAGAAGAAACATTTGACGATAATTTAGTTATCTCTTATAATGAAATTATTAGATTATGAGTATCGTCGACTTGCGTAAGCGAGCGACGTTTTGTTCAAAATAAACGATTCATTCA
Source organism: Bacillaceae bacterium (assembly GCA_030149685.1). The sequence continues at coordinate 15,088 of JASLGI010000011.1, forward strand.
TCATTGCCCCGATTTCTCACTCCTGAGAAATTGGGGTTTTTTCTTGTTGAAAAAGGGAAAACATAGAAAAATTCAATGTTTCTTAGGTTATGATAGAAGTAGGAGGTGACACTATGCGCTCATTTTACAATATTTCAATTTTCATTTTAGCAGTACTTCTCGGTGTGTTTGGAGGTTGGATCATCTTCAATCCGGAAATTTCATTACGAGCGATGACACTGACTCTCGGCTTTATTTTCATTTTTCACGGAGTTGTTGAAATTATTTCGTTCATACGGGAACGAACGGTATGGAATATTTCATTTTTCTACTTATTTAGTGGACTCGTATCACTCGCTCTCGGTATTTTCACTTTTTGGCAAGTAGAGTTTGCGGAAACGACTTTCGTTCTTGTTATTGCGATTTGGATTTTCGCAACAGCTGTTCTTCAAATAGCAGCTGCGATCTCTTTACGTGATTTTCGTGGATGGGGCTATTTACTTGCGATCGGTCTCATTTTACTCATTTTCGCGGTAATTTCATTTATGTCGAAAGAATTTTTTGCTACAGGATTAAGTGTGTTGATCGGTAGTTATTTTATCGTTCAAGCGATTGCGATTTTCCTTTTCGCTATTTTACTGTATCGTATGCGCACACTTGATATTTTTCGTGACTAATAAATGAAACTTTTTAGCCGACATTACGTATAGCTAGTGAAAAGAAAAAAGGAGAGAAAGAGATGAAAAATTGGAAAGGACCGATACTCGGTCTCATCGTTATTGTTTTAATTGCGGGGATCTTTTTAATCCGTCCGTACAACAAGCTCGTCGTCATTGAAGAAAATGTCGACCAAGCGTATTCACAAATCGATACACAGTTACAACGTCGACTCGATTTAATCCCGAACTTAGTAAATACAGTAAAAGGATTTGCTAGTCACGAACAAGGAGTCATTCAAGACATTTCGAATGCGCGTGCAAACTTAGCAGGTGCACAAGGGCCTGAAGAACAAGCAGCGGCAGACGCAGAACTTTCAGGTGCATTGTCTCGATTACTCGTCGTCGTTGAAAATTATCCAGATTTAAAAGCGGATAAACAATTTACGCAGTTAATGGATGAATTAGCGGGAACAGAAAACCGTATCGCTGTTGCGCGTAAAGATTATAACGACACAGTAGCCGAATACAATCGTGAAGTGAAACGATTCCCGATGAATCTCGTTGCAGGTATTTTCGGCTTTGAGAAAAAAGAATACTTCAAAGCAGATCCAGCAGCGCAATCAGCACCATCTGTAGATTTCGGAACTGACGGTAAGTGAGGAATCTACTTGCCCGGCTCTTATCGATTGCGATCATCCTTGTTGTTGTCGCCGGTTTTAGTGCTGGGCCGGTGGATGCCCTCAATCATACAGATTCGGCTGTTTACGATGAAGTGAACATTTTAACGAAAGAACAAGAACATGAAATTAACGATTATGCATTTGCCTTGCAACAAAAAACAGGCGTGGAGTTTCAAGTCGATATTTTAGATAAAATCGGTGATCAACCGATTGAAGACTATGCATTGGAACGCTTCCGAAGTATGGGACTTGGAACGAAAGAAGAAGAAAATGGTCTTCTTCTCGTAATGACGGTCAATGATAAGCAAGGAAGTCGCCATTTTCGTGTGATGACCGGTTACGGGTTAGAAGGAATGCTTCCAGATGGGAAAGTAGGCCGTATTTTAGATGAAGTCGGTATGCCATATTTAGCCGATGCAGATCCACCTGCACCAGACCGAGCAATTATTGAAACGTATAAAGCGTTTTACAATGAAGTGATGACCGGTTACGGCTATGATGGTGAACAAGTCCTCGTAGAAACATTAAACGGGGAATACGATCCTGATCACTCAGATGATTCAATTACATTCGGCGACATCATTTTTATTTTAATTATTTTATTCATCATCTATCGCTCAATGAAAGGTGGTGGTGGAAATAGTGGTGGCCGTGGCGGCGGTGGTGGACCAATTATTTTCACGACCGGTAGCGGAAGTGGTGGCGGCTTTTCAAGCGGTGGAACAGGAGGCTTCGGAGGTTTCGGAGGTGGCGGTTCAACCGGTGGAGGCGGCGCAGGACGAACATGGTAAATCCATGTTCGTTTTTTAAATTTTACGTTTCATTTCTTTATAAATGGGTAAGTTATATTAGAAGAACATTTGTAGGAGGAATGCCTAATGGTAAAATTAGCAATCAATGGATTCGGTCGTATCGGTCGACTCGTTTTTCGAGAGGCGATGAAACGAGAAGACGTGCAAGTTGTCGCAATTAATGATTTAACAGATGCGAAGATGCTTGCACATTTACTGAAATACGACTCTGTTCATGGCATCTATGATTTAGATGTAGAGGCAGAAAAAGATGCAATTATCGTCAATGGCGAAAAAATTACGGTGTATGAAGAAAAAGATCCGGTGAACATTCCGTGGAAAGCACATGATGTCGATATCGTCATTGAGTCAACAGGTGTGTTCCGTACGAAAGAAGGATTAGAAAAACATATCGAAGCGGGAGCGAAACGTGCCATTTTATCCGCACCTGCTAAAGGAGACGGCGTACCGATGTTCGTGATGGGCGTCAACAATGAGACGTATAATCCTGAAAAAGACGTCGTCGTATCCAATGCTTCATGTACAACGAACGGGTTAGC
>JASLGI010000045.1 GCA_030149685.1 Bacillaceae bacterium
TTAATATTGTTCAATAATTGAGCAAAAAATGAAACGAGTCGATCTCTCATTTGAACGGAGATATGATCCTCTTCCTTTCCAATCGCATACGACTGGATGAGTAAAGGATCAAAGTATAAGCTCGTATCATGCTTAATAAACCCATCCAAAAATTCAAAGTCTTTTTGACTGACATTTTTTATTTCTAAATATTCTGTAATTTTTTTAGGCACGTTATTCCTCTTTTCTAAAAAGCTCGAGCCTAGTTCCAAACTCGAGCTTTTTGAATATTTATAGTTCCACAACTCGGTGCAGTGTCACACCGTCGATATCTAGTTCATCGATCGTGATGTCGTAATCTTTCGCATCTCGGGCGACATCGACGTTTTCTTTACGTTCAATGTTGATCGCTTCAAATAGTTTGTGGGATGGGGCGTTTCCGAATTCGCTGTCGTGCGCGAAGACGTATAAGCCGCGTGTTGCCATTTGGCCACGTGATGCCGAACGATCCAAGTCCCACATGTTAATTAATGATTCCCAAAAGACGGCCAGGTCATTTTCAGTGACGCCTGTCTGTTTCGCAAATGCCGGCGTGTAGTATCCTTGCGCGACATACAATCCGTAAGGAACGTACGCTTTCCGTCCCATTTGTCCGTGGCGCGCTTCTACTTCGTCTTCGCCCGCTTCTTTTTGTGCATCGTTTGCGTTAGTCAATGCGACACGTGTGATCGTCATATCATACGGAGTGATCGGATCGATGGAACGTGCAAAGGTAAGTTGGAGCGGTCCTCGTACTTGTCCCGCATTGTACTTTTTCGTCGACATGACCGCACCGAACATTCGCGTGTCATAATAATGCTCACACATCCACTCACGAGCATCTTTCATAACGTTCGCTGACTGTTTTTCTTGATCTGCGAGCCCTAATGCATCGTATGCTTTTTTCTGCTCACGCGATAAAATTCCACGTTGTTTTACATAAATGTCGTACCCTTCTTCTTCACCACGTGTAAGTTGCACGTAGTTTCTCACTTTGCGTTTTAAAGCAACGTCTGTCACTAATCCTTGCATCGTTTCCACATCGACACGTGGTAAGTTCCCCGCGTCTGGATCCCCATTCGGGTTTCCGTCTTTCACATCAAATACGAGTAAAAAATCGTACCGTTTGTTTGGGTCTGTTAACTGTTTAAACATGATGAATCCTCCTTCTTTTTCCATAACGCTTCTTTTTGATGGTAATAACCGAGTGCAAACTCTGCTTGCTCTGCCAACCGTAACGTCGATGGAAACGCATCGATTTGGCCTAGTAATTCTCTTAGCATCTTATCTAAACTCACTTGACGGCCTTCATTATTTCCACCAATCTTCGCTAAATGGTATTGCGCATTTTTAATGAGCATGCCGAATACTGCAAGCGGCGTCGTTGAAGCTGCACCGAAAAATCGACTCGCTAATGTATCTTTTGAACCTATTGCTTCTTGGTGAATTTTCTCTAACACAGCAAATGTCCGACCTACAATGTAGGCAGGTTGTTTGTTTTCATAATCGATTGACATGGTCCATTCTCTCCCTTCCCGTTGACTAACGAGCCAACTTTTTAATACTGCTGCATGATGTGCATACATGGCACCTTCTGCCTGGATCCGCTTCAAAAGAGCAATTAAAATACGTCCTGGCAACGGACGCCCTTGGAACACAAAATCGAACCAGTCACGAATATCGACTTTTTGCAATTGAGTGCTCGGCTTGTTGTAGATTGCTCCTGCTAACGTATAAATGCCATATACTCGATTGGTTCCAACTTGTTGGGCGTCTAAATACGTATTGATCCGATCATATAACGTCCCCATCGATTCTTCTAAATAATTCCGAACGACGAGACGTCCTTTGTTAGCAGATAAGACGAGTAAACAAAAGTTGTTGAAGTGATACTCTCGACTCCGCTTTCCAAACACTTGATCTAACGCATCTTTCATCGCTTCTAGGTCGTTTCCAGTTTCAGACGATGGTGCATTAAAAAATTGGTCCACTTCCAGTTCTTCTGACAATTGTTCATCATCTCGCCTAAACCAGTACACATACGTTAAATCACCGACTGAAAACATGTGTGGCCCACGCCCTTTACGTGGTTCCCGCTGTAACAAATATTCGAGCGCTTGACCGTATTTTTGTTCACAGACGTAACACGTCGGCGCAACAGTGGAATGTTTATTGCCGTGTGATTCGTACGCATTTTTATTCGCTGAAATCATTTTCGTCCGCTCGCCGTCTACAACGAAGTTAATTCCGTGCCGTTGCATAATAGGTGCTTCTTCACCACAAAACATACACGCTGTAGCGTCAGATTGTTCGTCAGCGGCAGGTTTCACATACTCTTCCCAAAATGTTTTCGCTTCTTTCTTTTCATGAAGAAACACTTCGTCACGAATTCGAAAGACGATGAAATGGCTCGCTTTCAAAGAAGGTGGATAATCAATCGGTTGCTGTAAAACGTGCAGGAGCTGACGAACGTCCTCATCCTTCGTTGCTTCTATATATTGTTCGAGTAATGCAACATAAGCTTCGTGACGTTCTGTACTTTTTTCATGTTCCGCTTCTTTCTCGCTCCACCCGAAAACGTAATCGGGTTTATCGACGAGCAATGTCGCTTTGACACCGCTCGATCGTGAGACGACAGGGACAATCATTTCTTTCTTTTCTGCATCGTTGAACGTCACTCCCGACTTCTCAATGTCGACGATCCAATCGATTTTTTTTAGAGCGTATCCGAGCGACGGGAAATGTTGAGGATGTTCTTCAGCAAACTCAATGAGACGTTTCACGTACATGGCGGTACACCTCCTCGTATAAGTAATGTGGAATGTTCAGTGTGCCTTTTTCAACACGTGCCTCAAAAAAGTATGGTATGGTCATCCCACTTTTTTGCGGGTAACGGTAATCGAAAAACATCGGACCTAACTCTTCCGTCCAATCAACCGGTTTCTCTTTCCCCGTCACTGGCGCAAAGTGTGCCGAAAACTCCCTCGTCCCTAAATACGGTCGAGCGAAGCATTGTCCTTTTTGCACGCGACGATTGAACATCGATTCGTATTTTTCAATCGGGTGCTCGGTCGTCGGCAATAAATGAATCTCAGCATCAATGATATACGCAACATCTGTCAAATAGAGACTATGGCGCAACTGCCTCATATCGTCTGCGTAACGATCTTCTGGGTTCTTCATAAACGTTTTATTAATACTCGCTTTGCTTTCTACTTCGTTACGAATCATCGATTGAAACTTCGGTAGCTTCAATGCTGTAATCGAGCGTACTTCGTATTTGAATTCTGGCTTCCAAAAAACCGACTCTAACATGCCACGGGCAGCAGAAGGTGTCATCATCGGATAACTCACACGTTCTACTTTTCCTTCGGGACGGGTAAATAAAGCACCGTCGCCCCATACTTTCATACGTACTTTTGATACTCTTCTCACATCGCTTCACCTCCTTTCAATAGTGGAACGCCTATCTGCTCATCATACGGCCCGTCCCACACGTATATTCCATCGACTTCTCGTACTCCTGGCATCGTCGCTGGAAGTGGAACAGTCACGCCTTGCATCGCCCTCCACCATTCCTTCGTCTTCGGCTGATGGAGTAAAGTAGCCTCTACACCAGGTGCGTTCATACAAATGACTTCGACGGATGAATCATCAATCATGCGAAACGTTTCTGCGACGGTTTCAAACAAAAAAGGAATGTTCGGCAAACCGTGTCGATTGGCTTCATTGGAAACGATACGTCGATAATACGAAGCTCGTGCTTCTAACGACGTAAATGCTTCCATTCCGTATCGATCGATTAACGATTTTACTTGAGCGATGCCAGCCTCATAAGAAGCAGGCATGCGCGATGCATTTTCATACTCTACGACGTATACGTCTCCCATCTCCTGCTCGCCATATCGGTTGCACCGGCCTGCCGCTTGAATGATCGATGGCAAGGGTGCCATTTCTCGATAAACGACTTCGAACGAAATATCTACTCCCGCCTCCAACACTTGCGTTGAAACGACAATTGGACGTTTTCCTCTTCGCACAGATGTTTGAATGTCGTGCAAGCGATCTTTGCGCGCGCGACCGATCAATGTCGTTGATAAATAATACAACTCGCGGTCCGGATGTTTCTCTTTCATCTTCAAAAATAGCCGTTGCGACTGTTTTCTCGTGTTAACAATACATAGGGTCGCACGATGATCAACTCTTTCAGCAAGTGCCTGGTCATCGACAGAATGAATAGAATGGAACTGAACGCGTGATGTTTCTTCAACAGTTGGGAGGAGCGGTTTCGGAAGTCGCTTCAATTGCCATTGGTGAATCGTTTGACTCGTCGTAAGTGGCAAGTTCGTTGCGCTGACGAAAACAACCGTCACATCGTATTGGTCTTGCAAGACGTCCAGTTGACGTAAAATAGGCTCCAACAAATGCATCGGAAGTAAGTGGTATTCATCTAAAATGATGACACTCCCTGCAATGCGATGTAATTTGCGCAAAGCGCGTGGTCGATTAGAAAATAAACTTTCAAACAATTGCACCGTCGTCGTTACAACAAATGGACGATCCCACGTCTCACGTTCGATCGCTAACCGCTCCCGCTCATCTTCAGACATTCCCCGATGATCCACGAGACTATAATCTTCGATCACATGTTGTTCTCCGAACATCGTGCGGTACAACGCACTCATTTCTGCCGTTAAATTTTGCAGCGGTAACGCTGTAATAATTCGATTTTTCTGATATTTCTTCGCGTGCTCTAGAGCGTATGACAAACTAGCAAATGTCTTCCCATATCCTGTCGGTAAAACGAGTTCTACCGAGCGTTCATTCCCTCTCCCCTTCTCTTCGCAGATCATTTGCAAACGCGTCAACTCCTTCGAACGCTCTGTCGATTGTTCTAAAGAAGCGCGATGCGCTTGAAAACGAGTTTGAAACACTTCAAATGATGGACGAGAGGATACCTCCATTTCTTCGGTTTCATTTTGAAAACGCGAAGCATCGGACCAATCCGCATCCACGAGTGCACTAAGTGCCATTCGAGTAAATGTCTCTAATGATACTTGTTCGTGAAGGGGGACGTTCACTTTTTCCACTTTCCCTTTCATCCAATGCGCTAAGTAGTCCGTCTTCCACCGGTCAAGCAATGCTCGATCGTCCTCAGACAAACTGTCATCCAACGATGCAACTACTTCTTCTACACGTGTACCTATCCTCGATGACAATGAGTCATCAACATCTTGAAGAGAACGGAAAAACGACACCGTTTGATCGTACAGGCCGCGATGGTGACCTGCAATGACGTTAGCGAGTAATAAAGATAGAAGATACTGCTTAGACTGGCCCAACCGCTTTTGCCAAACGAGCGATGCCCCTGGTAAAGCGTGTTGCACCGTTCCACGTTTGCCGTACGGGTTGCGAATGTACGCTTGAAAGTCATCCGTCGCCTTTCCAATATCGTGCAAGCGCGCCGCAATTTCCGTAAAGTCCGTTGAATCGAATGACTGCGCATAAATCTTTGCCTGATTTCCAACAAATTGTAAATGGTCATCTAACGTTTGACTACGTCCTGTCGCATGGTGCATACGAGCTATCAACATTTACTATCTCCTCCTCAGCAACCACTTTATAAAACAACTACATTGAAGTCAATTATTTCGATTCCGAAAGTAGCAGACTCGAAATAGAGCCTGCTACTTTGCGTGTAAAACAACTACATTATTTCAATCCACTCGTAAGATCTAGAAAACAGACTTTACAAGGCAACGTGCAAAGTACACATTAGCATATTTGTTTTTTATAATCAATTTTTGTCAAGTCTCGATTCGTTTTTTATATCTTAAAAGAATATAACGGATTAGAGAACGTACTATTGAGTATGAAACAACTACAAAACACCTTCAAGCCAGTTTGTAAAGTGAGCTCCAGGTTTTATACTTTCTAATATATCATACTTTAATTTTTTTGGAAGAAATTTTACATTTCATTATGTGAGAAGGGAATTTTTCTATTATTTTTTAAATTAGGCCACAAAATCCAAACAACAAAAAAGAAGCCTAATTATTTTAAGCAGGCTTCTTCTTGCAGTTCAATCTACTCTCCCTATGAAGGGAGAACATTATATCAATAGTAAGTTTGATAAAAAGCTTTAAAATCAATACCTTTACTTTGAGTACATGTAGTTAACGTGTAGTATTCTTTCGAGCTTCTAATTCAAAAGTTGT
>JASLGI010000052.1 GCA_030149685.1 Bacillaceae bacterium
AGGCGAAGTAATGCCAATGTACGATGCGTGCATGAAGTATAAAGAAGACGGAACAGGACTCGTAGTTATCGCAGGAGAAGACTACGGTATGGGATCATCACGTGACTGGGCTGCAAAAGGTACAAACCTTCTCGGCATTAAAACAGTTATCGCACAAAGCTACGAGCGTATTCACCGTTCGAACCTTGTGATGATGGGTGTACTTCCACTTCAGTTCCAAGATGGAGATTCAGCTGAAACACTCGGCCTCAAAGGTGACGAGACAATCGCTGTAAACATCACAGAAGATGTTAAACCACAAGATATCATTAAAGTAACTGCAACTTCACCAGAAGGAAAAGTTACAGAGTTCGACGCGTTAGTTCGTTTCGACTCAGACGTAGAGGTAGACTACTACCGCCACGGTGGTATCTTACAAATGGTACTCCGTAACAAATTAAAATAAGAAGTATCTACTTCTCATCACCCGCTGCGTTTATGCAGCGGGTGTTTTTTTGCATGAAAGTAGCCTCATAATTACAAAATCAGTTTATTTCACTTCATCGTTTTACTAACAAAAAATCAATCATTCACGTATAATAAAGTAGAAGAGGTGATACGAATATGCATATTAGCGAAAAACAAATCGACGTTCGTTATGCAGAAACTGATCAAATGGGTGTCGTTTATCATGCCAATTACATCATTTGGATGGAAGTAGGGCGAACGCAACTCATTCAAGATTTAGGGTTTGACTACACAGAGATGGAGAAAGAAGGGTACATCGTGCCTGTCATTGATTTATCTGTCCAGTATAAAAAACCTGCACGTTATGGAGATACAGTGACTGTACGTACATGGGTAGAAGAACATGGACGTCTCCGTACAACATATGGTTATGAAGTTGTGTTACCTGATGGAGAACTTGCTGCAACAGGCACGACAGAGCATGTTATGTTGAATGATAAAGGGCGCCCGGTATCATTAAAGCGTCATTTCCCAAAGTGGCATGCAAAATATGAAGAAGTGAAGAAACAATAATGGCTTTTGGTATTACTCGAGCAGAATTAACTGCTTGGAAAAAAGCGGTCCGCTCTGGCGAGATCGCTTTTTTAACACATTACTGGCACGATGAACGTTTTCCTGATTTCCGTACAGTGACAAAAATAGGGTGTGCAAATATTCGAAAACTTATCGCTTGGGGAGAATCGAAGGGGCTTCAAAAAGAATGGATTGATTGGTATCCCGGATACCCTCATTTTGATGTTTTTGGAGAATGGGAGCGTCTTTTGTTAAAGGAAGCAGGATTAAAAGATCAATACGAACGTTTTTATCCGTCGATGGACCGTCAATGTACTGATTTTCATTATTCATTGTATGAACATTCGCCTTATCGACTGCATTATTCAACAAAACATTCTGTACTCCAAGGAGAAACGGACGTGTTAGTTAAACAGTTCGTTGAAATCTATGAAAGATTAACAGATGCGACGGATGAACTCCGTATAATTGCTTATGTTCAAGCAATAAGCCATCGTCCTACCCCTCATTATGCCCGCCCACGACTTACCTCATTTTTAAAGAAAAAAGAGGATTATATGCGGATTCGTCACTTCACGAAAGAAAGTGTAAACGAAGAAGGCGACATTTATATAGGTGCTTGGTATGAAGTAATCGTTCTTGCTTCGGATCTGTACCATCAAAAGCTCTTACGTCAACGAGTTTTATTAGATTTTTCAACATATTGGCCACGCCAACGATACACGATTCAACCGACGTTCTTTATCGAAAACCGAACGAAAGGATGGGTCATGCATCCATATGACGATCGTGGTATTGAGTTTATCACGGATACGAAACAACGGTATAAAGAAATCTCTCAACTTTTAATTGACATAACATAGTTATTGTTAACAACGAGTATAGATTGAACAAATTCGAAAGAAAAAATGCTTAAGGATATAAAAACCTTAAGCATTTTTCATTCATTTATTCATAATGATACGTAATTTCTTCTAATTGTGTATCGAATCCGACAGTTAAAGCATAATCTTTGAAATACCATTCATCTCGTGCTTCAAAGTAAAAGTGAATATTATCTTTGATCACTTCCATGCCGAGCTCATAAGGTGCAGCTTTTTTGACACCGAGAGAAAAACCAGGATGTACTTTGCTGTCTCCCCCATATCGAACAAAAAATTGAATGTAATCTCCTGGCAAGCACCCCATTTCTTCTTCAAACCAACTTAAAGCTTCATCTGTAATATGAATATTCATAACCATTCCCCTTTCAATTAAAGCCAAGTCACTTTTGACTCTGTGCCATTGCGAATCCGTTGAATGTTTTCACGGTGACGGTATAAGATGAAAAATGCCATAATAGAAATGACGACGAAAAAATATAATTCATCGTATTGAATCCATCGATACATCGCTAAAAAGAACGCGACGACTGCTGCGGTCATTGAAGTGAGTGAAACCATCTTCGATACTTTTAATGTGACAAAGAATACGACCGCTAAAATGAGTAAAAATAAAGGAGCGTAACCGAGAAGAACACCGGCGCTCGTTGCGACCGCTTTCCCTCCTTTAAATTGCGCAAAAATCGGATACATATGTCCGACAATTGCGACAACACCGAGAACAATAGGATCTAACCATGAAGGTAGTTGTGAAAAGTACGGAATGAGTGGTAATAAAACAGCAAACGTTCTTTTCAACATATCCATTATTAAAACGACACTACCTGCTTTTTTCCCTAAAACACGGAAAGTATTCGTCGTTCCTAAATTTCCGCTCCCGTGTTCGCGGATGTCTGTATTGTAGAACAATTGACCGATCCAAAGGGCTGAAGGAATCGATCCTAGTAAATAAGCAATCATAACTGCGAGTAATATTTCCATAAATGAACCCCTCTAATACATTCCGTAATGCTTTCAGTTTATCAGAATACCTCTATCGCGACAATATGTAGAATGTCATCTACTCTACGATGACGACAAAACATAACAATTGTTGTTTGATTTTTGTCGAGATTTTCTATACAATATATGAGCTTAACAAGAGAGGTGGCGGAAACGTTGATTTGACAACGGTTGTCACTCGTGTAAAATAGTATAGAAACAGATGTTCGTAAAAGAAAATAGTAAAAAGATAGAAAATGATAATAAGGGGGTCTCTACGATGACAAAACAACCAACGTATGATGATCATTCGATACAAATATTAGAAGGACTTGAAGCGGTAAGAAAACGCCCCGGAATGTATATCGGGTCAACGGACGCTCGAGGACTTCATCACTTAGTTTATGAAATTGTAGATAATGCTGTTGACGAAGCACTCGCAGGCCATGGGGATGCAATCGATGTCACTATTCACAAAGACGGCAGCATTAGTGTGCGAGACTACGGGCGAGGAATGCCTTCAGGAATGCATGAAAGCGGGAAACCGACAGTAGAAGTTATCTTAACAGTTCTTCACGCAGGCGGAAAATTCGGCGAAGGTGGAGGATATAAGACAAGTGGAGGACTTCACGGAGTAGGTGCAGCAGTCGTTAACGCCTTATCAGAATGGCTCACAGTAACGATTTACCGCGATGGTCAAACGTATCACCAACGTTTTGAAAATGGGGGACAGCCTGCAACGACGCTTGTACAAGGGGAACCGACGACAGAACAAGGAACTGAAATTCGTTTCAAACCAGATTCAACGATCTTTTCAACGACTGTATTTCATTATGCAACGTTGAAAGAACGTCTCCGTGAATCTGCTTTTTTATTGAAAGGATTAACAATTACTTTACGTGATGAGCGAGAAGAAGGCGAAGAAGTCACATTCGCTTACGACAATGGCATCGTTTCATTCGTCGATTACTTAAACGAAGAAAAAGATGTTCTCCATGAAACTGCTTATGTTGAAGGAGAGTCCGAAACGATTGAAGTAGAGTTCGCTTTCCAATTTAACGATGGATATTCTGAAACGATGCTATCTTTCGTTAACAACGTTCGTACATCTGATGGCGGAACGCACGAAACAGGAGCTCGTACCGCAATGACACGCGTCTTTAATGATTATGCAAGACGGACAGGTTTATTAAAAGAAAAAGATCCGAATTTAGACGGCTCGGACTTACGAGAAGGACTCACAGCTGTTTTATCTGTCCGTATTCCTGAAAATTTACTTCAATTCGAAGGACAGACGAAAGGAAAACTTGGAACGAGCGAAGCGAGAAGTGCAGTTGACGTTGTCGTAAGCCAACAACTTTCTTTCTATTTAGAAGAAAATGCTGAACTCAGCGCAAAGCTCATTCGAAAGTCGATTCGTGCACAAGAAGCGCGACTCGCTGCGCGTAAAGCACGAGAAGAAGCCCGCAACGGCAAAAAACGCCGAAAAGGAAATTTACTTTCAGGGAAATTAACACCTGCTCAGTCGAAAGATGCGACGAAAAACGAATTATTCCTCGTCGAAGGAGACTCTGCGGGTGGTTCGGCAAAACAAGGCCGTGACCGCACATTCCAAGCGATCTTACCGCTGCGCGGGAAAGTAATCAATACAGAAAAAGCGAAACTTGAAGACATTATGAAAAACGAAGAAATTCGTACGATCATTTATACAATCGGCGCAGGAGTCGGTGCGGATTTCCAATTAGAAGATGCAGCGTATGACAAAGTGATTATTATGACAGACGCGGATACAGATGGAGCGCATATTCAAGTATTACTTTTAACATTTTTCTACCGCTACATGAAACCGTTGATTGAAGCAGGAAAAGTATATATTGCGATGCCACCTTTATATAAAGTGTATAAAGGAGCAGGAAAGAAAGAAGTCCTTCGTTATGCGTGGACGGAAGAAGATTTACAAGAAGCGATTCAAGAAATCGGTCACGGATATCAAATCCAACGATATAAAGGACTTGGAGAGATGAACCCTGATCAATTATGGGAGACGACGATGGACCCTGACCAACGGATGCTCATTCGCGTGACGATTGATAATCCGCATTTATCAGAACGTCAAGTGACGACGCTTATGGGCGATAAAGTAGCCCCACGTCGTGAATGGATTGAAGAAAATGTCGATTTCTCATCAGAAGAAGCAAGCTTACTTGAAAATGATCATATTTATGAAGAGGAGGATGAGCGATGAGTTTATTCGAACATGTCCAAGATTTATCATTAGAAGAAGTGATCGGTGACCGTTTCGGACGTTACAGTAAATATATTATTCAAGACCGTGCATTACCTGATGTACGTGACGGATTAAAACCTGTTCAACGTCGTATTTTATATGCGATGTATAAAGACGGAAATACACATGAGAAAGCATTCCGTAAATCTGCAAAAGCTGTCGGTAACGTCATTGCTAACTACCACCCACACGGAGACACATCAGTCTATGATGCGATGCTTCGAATGAGTCAAGATTGGAAAACACGTTACCCGATGGTTGAAATGCACGGAAATAACGGGTCGATCGACGGCGATCCACCAGCAGCGATGCGTTATACTGAAGCAAGACTGTCCAAAATCGCAGCGGAAATGATCCGCGATATCGAAAAAGAGACGGTTGAGCACGCTTTAAACTTTGATGATACGTACGAAGAACCTGTCGTTTTACCATCGCGCATTCCGAATTTACTCGTTAGCGGGGCAACAGGAATTTCTGCAGGATATGCGACGAATATTCCACCGCATAACTTACATGAAGTAATCGATGCATTATTATTAAAGTTACGAAAAACGAACGTAACGACAGAAGAATTGATGGAACATATTCAAGGACCTGATTTTCCGACAGGTGGTATTTTAGAAGGACGTGACGGATTAAAAAAAGCGTATGAAAGTGGCCGAGGACGTATCGTTATGCGTGCAAAAGCGACGGTTGAACCATTGAAAGCAGGCAAATCCCAAATTATCATTACTGAAATTCCGTACGATGTGAACAAAGCGCAACTCGTCCGTAAAATGGATGAAGTCCGTCTCGACAAAAAGCTTGATGCAATCGCAGAAATTCGTGATGAATCCGATCGTGATGGTTTGCGTATCGTCATCGAAATGAAAAAAGACCGTGACGCGCAGGCAATTCTCGACTATTTCTATAAACATACGGACTTACAAACGACGTATAACTTCAATATGATCGCGATCTCGAATGGTCGTCCGACTTTAATGTCGCTGAACGGTATGTTAGATGCTTATATTGAACACCAAAAAGAAGTTATTTATCGAAGAACGAAATACGATATCGAAAAAGCGAACGCCCGCTTACATATCGTAGAAGGTCTCGTCTATGCTTTATCTCACATTGATGATGTCATCCAGACGATTCGTGAAAGTGAAAGTAAAAAAGATGCAAAAAGTAATTTAATGATCGCTTTCGATTTAACAGAAAAGCAAGCAGAGGCGATTGTCTCTTTACAATTGTATCGTTTAACAAATACAGATATTACTGAACTAGAAACAGAAGAAGCATCTCTTCGTCAGTCGATTGAAAAGTGGGAAGTCATCTTGCATGATGAATCGGCATTAAAACAAGTGTTACGTAATGAACTACGTGATATTCAGAAGCGTTTCCCACTCGAGCGATTTTCGACACCTGTTCGCGATGAAGTGCGCGAAATTGAAGTCGATGTCAACTTACTCGTACCGAGTGAAGATGTCGTCGTTTCTGTCTCTAAAGACGGTTATGTGAAACGAACGAGTACGCGTTCCTATGCGGCATCCGATAAGACAGGTTACGAGTTAAAGCCGACAGATTACTTACTACTTGAACAGACATTGAATACACAACATTTCTTACTTTTATTTACGTCACTCGGCAATTACATTTATCAGCCGATCCACGAGTTGCCAGATATACGTTGGCGCGATTTAGGTCAACATATTTCAAGTATCGTGAAGTTGAAAGATGAAGAAGAAATCGTCGATGTCATCCCTGTTGAATCATTTGATACGGATGATGTCATTGTCACCTATGCGGCCGGTGGAAATGTGAAAGTATCGCACTTAAAAGAGTTTGAAGTCCAGCGTTACGGACGTACGTTAAAAGCGATGAATGTAAAACGTGGGGACGTTATGCAGGGGGCCTTCCGAGCGAAGCCGACCGACGATATCTTCCTCGTTTCGAAAGAAGGATATGGCCTTCGCTTCAATTTAGAAGAGATTACAATTACTTCAATTCGTACAGCAGGTGTGAAAGGGCTCGACTTGAAAAAAGGAGAATCACTTGCACGTGCCTTACGATTAACAGAAGAAACAGAACAACTCGCAGTAGCAACGAACCGTGGAACGATCAAACGAATGCCCGTTGACTTATTCGAGCGCTCTTCCCGTGCGTTACGGGGAACGCGACTCATCCGCGAAGTAAAATCTAATCCATTCCATATTATTGGTGTAGAAGATGTGACACTTGAAGATGAACTCGTCCTTGTGAATGAAGAAGAAACACAAACAACGACACAAGCGGGCGATATTCGATTAACCGACCTTGATAGTAGTGGTGTCGGTCTTACCGATGAAAAAGAAGATGGCACAACGTTTGCATTCTATAAAAAACAAGAAGCGACGACATAAAAAACACCCCTACGTGTAGTAGATGCTACGAGTAGGGGTGTTTCATCATTTTTCCATTAATAAATCAGTATCATAAATACTGTAATCACTGCGATAGATGAAAAGCATTTTTCCGTCAATAATGAGCGCTGTTGATTTTTCAATATCCGTTTCTTTGAAGACGACTTTATCTCCTGCGAATGTGGCGATCGGTTTTCCGCTTTGTGAACGGATCAAGACGACTTTTTTCATCCCTTGGAAACGGTTTTGCATATCATTCACAAACTTATTGATAAATGGTACTGTCCGCTTCGTACTGTCGATCGTCACTTGTTCACTGTATTCATCTAATACGTTTTCAAGACCGACTTCGTAAGCGATTAAGCTACT
>JASLGI010000063.1 GCA_030149685.1 Bacillaceae bacterium
AATGGATTTTTATTTTTCGTAGCACTCTCTGCAACATTTCCAGCATTACTTTTTTTCGCCATGACATTCGATAATTATTTATTAACGGTTATCGCGATTATCCCGATCTTTTTTATTTTGTTATTTATGGCGTTTGGTTCGATCATGATCATTATCGGCTCTTTAGCGAATGCACGCATTTTAATTCAACGAGAAGGGGCGAAGTTTTCGAACTTTTTAACATTACTTCTCGGACTCGGGCTCATCGCTCTTTGGTTCGTACCATTTATCCCGTTTGATAAAGTGTCTGAAACGTTCGCTCTCTTTATGACGAGCACTATTTATTTTATCGCCATTTATTTAGCATTTATTTTTCTATTTTTCTTTTTATCTTCCGTTCTTTATCTTTTATACCGACCGAAATATAATAAAGATTATGTGATTGTGCTCGGAAGTGGACTCATTGACGGATATTATGTGCCACCTCTTTTACGTAGTCGAATCAATCGAGCGATCCAATTTTATGACGAACAGAAAAAAGCGACGAATCGACCACCTATTCTCGTCTTTTCGGGTGGGCAAGGCCCAGATGAGTGGATCTCGGAAGCAGAAGCGATGCAAAAATATGCACTTTCTGTCGGTATTCCTGAAGAAGATACACTTATTGAAAATCAATCCACAACGACGTATGAAAATATGTTGTTTTCAAAGCGACTGATCGAAAAACATTTCGGAAGTGACCAATATCGCGCACTCTTTTCTACGAACAACTATCATTTATTCCGCGCGAGTTTATATGCTCGTATGACGCGCATCAATGCGCAAGGTATCGGGGCAAAAACTGCTTGGTATTACGTACCGAATGCGTTTTTACGTGAGTTTGTTGCTGTGTTGATGATGTACCGCAAATGGAATTTGTTCGCACTGTTTTTTATTTTATTCACAACATTTTCATTTACGTACGTCTTCCGCTGGATTTTTCTATTGATCGATCAACTTTCATAAAAAAAGATATCCACAAGGAGCACTTGCCCTTTGTGGATATCTTTTATTCTTCTTCTACAACGTCTTGAAACGTGAAGCCTTCTTCCATTAAATAATCCGCTGCTTCTACGTAATCTCCGAAGTTTTCTTCTAAATGGTCTCCGAAGTAAAGCGCCCAAAACTCATTTTCTTCTGCGAGAATCATCTCTTCGCCATTTTCATTCGTCCATCGCTCTTTTACTTGTACCGGTGGAATCGTTAACAGCTCAATGCTGTCGCGAATCGCTTGGATAAGCGCTTCTTCAGATACTTCTTTGACATTCACAAGGCCGCGATCATCTGCTTCGTATTGTGGAAGATCACCAACATACACGAAAGCATTACCGTTCCGTGGATGTAAATGTTGTACGACGGTTGTTTTATCGTATAAACTGTCACCACAATGGTAGTTGATGCGTCCCATAGATACGTCCTTCCGAATTAACTGTGGGAATTCTCGTTCAATAATTGCTACTTTTTCTTCAAAACTTAACAAATGTATTCCTTCTTTCTATTTTTCGTCGCGTGTCATCCACCAAATATAAACGAACATAAATATGATGACACCGAACGCTATTCCAAAGAATAGAGGAGGCGTACTAGATATTCCGAACATAAAACTCGCCCCTTTCTTTCTTTTCATTATACGTGTATTTGAAAAAAATGCACGTCACTGTTGTTGTTCTAAAAAACGATGCCACGTACAATATAACAAAGGAGGCATTCATTCGTGAAACGATTATTTCGATTATTTCTTTTACTTGTATTTATTTATGCGTTAAAACCTCTTTGGCAAGAGAGTGTAGAAAAATATATTCCTCTCACCTTTTTAGAGCCCGTTGATACAAAAGTAGAAGAACTATTTACAACTGAACGATTGAACCGTTATGAATTATGGCTACAATCTACGAAAGAACGAACGAAACGAGCAATCGATGCTTGGAAAGAACCTGTAGAACCGAGTGAACCTGTCATATTAAACGAACCGAAACATTCTTCATTCGCCATTTATAATATTGAACTTGGTGACACAAAAAGTGAGGTAGAACGTTCACTCGGAGAGCCTCGTCGAAAAATGACGAATGAATACGGGAGTTCTTGGTTTATTTATGACGAAAATTATCATCATTTCGTGCTCGTTTCTTACGATCAAAATGAACAAGTTCGTGCATTGTATACAAATGATGATTTAATTTCTAATGATTATGAACTTCAGCTCGGCTCGTTAAAATCAGACGTGCGACGCACATTAGGGAAACCTGTCCAAGAATTGAAAAAAGGACGGACGACGTATCGTTTACAAGAAAATGACGGACTCGACATTTATAAATTAGACGATGCGTATTATTTTTTCTTTTATGATATTCACCGAAACTTTCAATTGAACGCTTTACTTCTCGTCGACAAAGAATGGGAAGAAGGAAAGTCTGGCCTTTATGGCAATCCTTCTCAAGCGATTCGTGAAGGATATGAAGCGACATTATTTGAATTAACGAATGCTGCTCGCGTCCGAAACGGAAAACGCGCCGTAGAAGAATTTCCAGCTCTTGCACAAACTGCTCGAAAACATAGTGCAGATATGGCGAAACGTCACTATTTTAGTCATGATACGCCTGAAGGAAAATCTCCTTTCGACCGGATGAAAGCAGATCATCACCGATACGTCCGCGCAGGAGAAAACTTAGCGTACGGACAATTTAATAGTATTTTCGCTCATGAAGGACTGCTGAACTCATGGGATCACCGTGAAAATTTACTCATGCCACAATATACACATCTCGGCGTCGGTGTCGCTTTTGATGAAGAAAACACGCCTTATTATACAGAAAACTTCATTCAAAATTAAAACGTGCTCGAGCCATAAAGACTCTAGCACGTTTTCATTATTTATCTGTTAATAAGCGGCGTTCTAATGTGAGTGGTTCGATATACGTATCCCCTTCGTACACACGCATGTTACCGCCTGAAATTTCATCGATCAACATGAGCTTTCCGTCGACGTCGCGACCAAACTCTAACTTCATATCGTACAATTCAAAACCTTTTTCCGCGAGTGTGTCTTTGATGACATCTGCAATGCGCTGTGTTAAATCGTGTAACACGTCATATTCTTCGTCTGTCAAAATATCGAGTTGCACAAGTGCATCTTTTGAAATCGGTGG
Source organism: Bacillaceae bacterium (assembly GCA_030149685.1). The sequence continues at coordinate 3,165 of JASLGI010000063.1, forward strand.
GTCGTTTCGATCATCGTCTTTTAATGTTACTTCTACGAAACGGTCGAGCGCTTGACCTTCTTCACAATATTTCCCATAACGACGATAAAAGCTACCGACTGCGCGGTAACGACAAATGACTTCAAGTCCTTCTCCGAACATCGTCGCTTTTTTCACTGTCATTTGCGCATTCTCAATATCCGATGAAACGTAATGTGTCGGAATGCCGAGTGCTTCTAATTTTTCGAAAAAATACGTCGTCATGCGCAAACCTGATTGACCCATCCCATCGATCGTTAAACCGACTGTGTTTGCTCCTGGGTCGAATACGCCATCTTCTCCTGTTACATCGTCTTTAAATTGAAGGACGACTGTATCTTTTTCTCCTTCGTACACATCTTTCGTTTTACCTTCATACAATAATTTCATCTTGTCCGCCTCTTTCTAATTCATAATACATTTAGTGTACTATATTATTCGTTCGGATTCACTCGTTTTTCTTCTTTATTTTCGTCATTTTTTTAGCGATTTCATGAATAGGCGCGCTCCAATACGTATGAACGACGAATGCATCAAATGGAATGTACGTATTTAGGTGATCTTCTACACTACCGTCTTCACAAGTTTCATTCGTACTCATCCCATACAAATAAAGAAGCCCACGGAATCGATCGCTTTCTGGTGCCATCGCCCAACGCGAATCGTTCAACAATGTTTCCGGCGTTGCTTGTTCAAATAATTTCCATTCCGTGAAGAAACGTTCACCCTCTTCATTTTTCGGTACGTAAAAGAGAGCAAAAGCACCGCTAATTGCACCTAAAACGAGCGCAAGTAAGCTGAGTAAAAAGAGCGACTGCGTAAATAAGAAAATCATACCTACTAATAACAAGAGACTTAACCCTCCAAATAAACGACGCAACACTTTGTTCGGTGTATCAAATGTCGCAAACATCTCTTCTTCCTCTAGCGCGACGATCATTTCTGCAATGAGCGAACGAATCACTCGTTCATTTGCTGGGTCTGTAATCGCACGTTCAATCGTTTCTAACGTTAATTCACTCTGTTCTTTTTGCACTTCTTCGAGTAAAAATTGTGCGATTGCTCGGTCAAATCGAGTCATCGTTTCATTTTCTCTTACAGTCCAAATACCGTCTTCTATCATAAGCAAACGGCGACGATACAAGTCGATCCATCCGACGGTCAATACTCGTTTCGTCAAGCGACGACCATTCATATAGAAAAGTGTCGCGGCCATACTTAAACGATCTTTCGGAATCAACAGACCTTCTTTTTCTACATCATCAACGACTTTTTGACGCAAACGACGCTCTTTTTTTCGCGCCTGTTGAATTAAAAAAGCGAGAGCGAAAAAGCCGAGCGGTAAACCGATATAAGCAGCTGTTCGCCATTTTTTCTTCGTTGCTTCTCGCTGTTTTTCTTTTTCATTCACTGCTGCTCGTTTTTCCTCTAAATCGGGGCGCACTTTTCCGTCATACGTTTTCATCAATGGAAAAATATCACCATCAGCGATAACAGTTAATGTACTTTTCGTTTCTGTCGGGAGTCGCCCGAGATGAAACGTCGTCACGCCAACTTTATCTACATGTTCTGTACGAAACGCATGTCCTTCCCCGTAAGCATCTGTAAATGGAGTCTCTTCAGGAGGTGTCACTTTCACCGTAAGAGAATCTGTGTCCGTCATAGAATGTTCGACACCGAGTAAATCGATAGAAAACAATACGCCATCTTCGTATTTTTTCAGTCTATCTTCTACGACGTACGTCACTTCAACAATCGCTGTTTTTCCACGTTCGATCGGAAGTTCGATCGAATAAAGGGAAGGATCATTTTCTGATTGTTTCATCGGTACTTCTTTTTTTCCTTCCCACGCTTTCAATGAGTGGAACGCCGCTTCGTCTATTTTCGGATAACGCCATAACACACCATCTGCTCGTTCTTTTACTGTGTATGTCATTTGTTCACGGACGTGAATTTCACCATTTGTTTGTAACTGCATCTCTACAAATGTCGTATCGATTGTATATGGTTTTGCTGCAATTTGCTCTGGTAATAAGACGATCAATAACATCGTCCATATGACGAGATGAATGATTCTTTTTTTCATTTTAGCGCAAAGGGTATCCCTTCGCTCGCCTCCTTTCACCCACGAAAACTTTCGTGGAATAAAGCATCCTCTTTTTCATTTCACTATCTTTCATGGTATACTAATTTTGAACGATTGATAAGTATCTTTACACCATTAGGGGAATCCTTGTTAAGGACTGAGAGAGGAGTAGGACTCCGATACCCTTATTGACCTGAACAGGTTTGCACCTGCGGAGGGAATGTGGGTATTTTTTGTGTACGCTCGTATACATATTTCCGCATTTTCTCTTCAGAGGAAATGCTTTTTTTATACTTTTTTTGCATTCTTTTCATGAAGGAGGAAGTCTTTTGAAACTTATTGCCGTCACGAACGATACACTCGACAATACGTCGCTTGCGAAGCGATTAATTGCGATTGAGCCTTTTATCGATTACGTCATCGTTCGAGAAAAATCAAAACGAATCGTCGATTGGTTCGCGCTTTTTGATCTGTTAGATCGCCTCTCATTTCCGAAAGAAAAAATTATTATCCACGACCGGTTAGACGTCGCACACATTCGACAGTTTTCAACTGTTCAATTACCCGGGCATAGTTTGCCTCTTCAAGAAGCGGTAAAAAGTTATCCACAGCTCGCTATTGGACGTTCGGTTCATAGTTATGAAGAAGCGATACGTGCAGAACGCGACGGAGCGAGTTATCTCTTATACGGTCATATTTATTCGACACCTTCTAAAAAAGGAGTGCCACCACGCGGGACCGATGAATTGCGTCAAATTGTTCGCGACGTCTCTATTCCCGTTTATGCAATCGGTGGTATTCGCTTGCAACATATCGATGAAATGAAAACTGTCGGCGTAGATGGCATTGCCGTATTATCTCCATTTTTTACGACGGATGAACCTCAACATACTGCCTTGCAGTTCCGAACATTCATCGAAAGGAGTGAACCTGATGAACATTGAATTAAATGGTCAAACTTATGACGTTCCTGAAAACGTTCAAACGATTCAACAGTTACTTGAACACCTCGGCTTATCCGAGCGCATTTTAGTCGTTGAACATAATTTGAATATTTTACAAAAAGACGAACATGATGCGCCGATCAATGACCGAGATAAAATTGAAATTATCCACTTTGTTGGAGGAGGCTAATGTATGTTAAAAATTGCAGATAAAACATTCCATTCACGACTTTTATTAGGGACAGGGAAATATCCAAACTTCGACATTCAAAAAGAAGCAGTCGAAGTGTCAGAGGCCGAAATTTTAACGTTCGCCGTGCGCCGTATGGACATTTTCCAACCCGATCAACCGAACTTTTTAGAACAACTCGATCCATCAAAATTTACTTTGCTACCGAATACAGCAGGAGCAAAAACAGCGGAAGAAGCAGTTCGTACAGCGAAGCTTGCAAAAGCATCAGGTCTTTGTGACATGGTGAAAGTTGAAATCATCGGCGATGACCGTTCCCTTTTACCGGACCCAGTTGAAACGTTGCGCGCGACAGAAATGTTGTTAGAAGAAGGGTTTATCGTTCTTCCATATACTTCAGATGACGTCGTTCTCGCACGTCGCTTAGAAGAGATGGGCGCGCATGCGATCATGCCTGGTGCGTCACCAATCGGCTCTGGACGAGGTATTTTAAACCCGATGAACTTGAAATTTATTATTGAACAATCAAATGTTCCTGTCATTATCGATGCGGGAATCGGCTCACCGAAAGATGCCGCTTATGCGATGGAACTCGGAGCAGACGGTGTTCTTTTAAATACAGCAGTATCCGGAGCAAAAGACCCTGTGAAAATGGCACGAGCGATGAAGCTTGCTATCGAAGCAGGACGTCTCGGTTTTGAAGCAGGACGCATTCCTGAAAAAGACTATGCCGTTGCAAGTAGTCCGACAGAAGGTCTTATTAAATAATGACGAACCGTTACGATAGACAAATTCGTTTCGATGCTTTCGGTGAACAAGGCCAAGATGCTTTAAGACGTGCGTCTATACTCGTTCTCGGAGCCGGCGCTTTAGGTTCAGCAGCAAGCGAAATGCTCGTTCGTGCCGGTGTAGGCGAGTTACGTATTGTCGACCGTGACGTCATTGAACTTTCGAACTTACACCGTCAACAACTGTATGACGAAGAAGATGTCGCGCGTCAATTACCAAAAGCGATTGCTGCGAAATCGCGCCTTCAAGCGATCAACTCTGATGTTTCTATTCAGGCCGATATGCTGGATGTGACGCGCCACAACATTAACTCTTTACTCGATGGTGTAACAGCTGTCATTGACGCAACCGACAATATCGAAACGCGTCTTTTAATGAACGATGCGACGTGGAAACGAAACATCCCCTTTTTTATGGGAGCAGGTGTCGCAAGTTACGGGATTACTTTTCCTATCGGGATTCGTCGAGATGAACCGTGTTTACATTGTTTAATTGACACATTACCGAGTGAAACAGGTACATGTGACACGATTGGAGTCATTAGCCCGACGACGATTTCTGTCGCTGCTCGACAAGTGACTCAATTATTCAAGTTTTTACGTCTCGGCGATTTTCAACCGAAATTACAATCATTCGATCTATGGAAAGATGAACAAGCAAGTATCCAAGTAACGGCGTTGAAACGTCCGAACTGTCCGACATGCGGTGAAGAGGCAACGTTCCCTTACTTATCCGGTGCACTTGAAACGACTGCGAGCGTCTTATGCGGACGCGATACCGTACAGCTCGAGTGGCCAACGAATCGCAACGTTCATTTACCGACAATCGAACAAACTTTGCGAAAAGAAACAGACGAACTGTTACGCAACGATTACCTCGTCTCCGCAACGCTCGATGAACATCGCCTCGTCTTTTTTAAAGACGGTCGAATACTCGTTCACGGAACAGGAGACGAACGCGTCGCTAAAAATATGATCGCTCAATTATTTGGATAAACTAAAAGCGCCTAAGCAGAAATTTCTGCTTAGACGCTTTTTTTATCATTAAATATGGTTTGGAACATGACCGTTTTTACGTTCAACCGCATAGACGACTGCAGTTGGTACTAAAATAAGGGCAAATGCAAGACTGATAGCAACAATTCCTTGCATGCTGAATGCACCGAGTGCTGCACCTCCGAGTAGACCAATCATTAAACCTGCGACGAGTGCCATTACAATTGTACGAAACATGTCGATTCCTCCATTCCATTCATTAAGTATTTATTCCGAAATGCAATTGATTGTAGTTCTCAATTAACTGTTACATTCACTATATCACGACTGATAATGTTTATCAACATCAATTATCATTTTTTCGACAAAGTCAAATAATTAGTCCTAAAGATGTAAGCGATTACAATGCTATAGAGAAAGGAATAGACTTTTCTCCTTTTTTGTTCATTAAACGTTTCAACTTCATAAAAAAAGGGTATAATAAGGGTAGGGTAAAGGGGTGATTAGTATGAAACGATATGTTATTCAACATACTACAGAAATGACGGATCAATTTACACTCGTGGACCGTAAGGAAAACACGATTGGATTCGTTAAAAGAAGTGACGTCGATGCTTATGAAGAAGCGACTGCTTATCGCTACAGTTCAGCAGATGGATCTATCCAAGCAACAATTGGGGTAATGAAGGATAGTTTACATAGCTTATGGGCAACGACATATATCTTCGATTATCAAGGGGTTCGTTATTTATTTGAAGATAGTACACAAGAACAATCGTTCCAATTCCGAATGGAAGGAATGATTGATGAGCATCACATTTCAGCAGAAATTAATTGGGAAGACGAACTTGAAATTGAACGAGATGAAAACTTAGCTGCAAACGTCCGCGTCTCTCGTAACAAAGAACGAACGATTTTCCACTTTAGTAGTTCTGTTAAAGAAAATAGCGCACTATTTGCATTTAGTATTCTCGTGCCATTCATGTACGTCCTTCACCAAAAAGAACGTAATATGGATGAGTCGATGTTAAACGAAGACTATCTATCTTAATTCATAAAAAGCCAACTACGCTCGCGGCAGTAGTTGGCTTTATTTTTATTTCTTTCGACGTCCGATCCAATTTCCGATAACGAAAGCTCCTGCGATAAGACCTGCAATCGTTAATGTCTTTTTGTTAATGACATCATCTTTTACAAGTTTCAAATGTTCCGGATGTTCCGCTAAACGGCGCATGTAGTAAGCGTACCAATCTTCTCCGTAAGGAATGAAGACTGCAACTTTAAAACCTTCGCGCTTTAATTGGGCACGAAGTTCTTCATGAAGTCCGTATAAAAACTGAAACTCGAACGTATTTTGGCTAATATCGTGCTCTTTTACATAATCGCGAACGAAACGAATGATCTCTCGGTTTTGTGTTGCAATCGTCGTAAAATCTCCACGATCTAAACGGTATTTAATTAATTCTTTAAATTGTTCATTAATTTCTTCTTCTGTTTGAAAAGCAACAGCGATGCGTTCATCGAATGAACCGCGAACGATACGTAGTGGTACTCCGTCGTAACGTTTAATATCTTCTTCTGAACGATATAAATACGCTTGTACTTCTGCTGCTAAATTGTCGTGATGCGCTTTCAAACGATCGTAAATATGATACGTATCGTCTAAACGTTTGTAATCTTCCATATCAAAACTTACATAAATGCCGTATTTCTCTGCTTTTTCAACGATCGATTGAGCATTTTCAAAACAAAATGCCCCTTCAATATCGAGACCGATTTGTGATAATTTGATTGATAAATAAGCATCGATATTATGAGTTGCAATTTCATCGATTACTTTCAACCATTCATTTGTCGCTTCACGAGCAACTTGGCGACTATACACGTGCTCCCCTAAGTATGAAATACCGACGCGCATTCCTTCTGCGTTCATCTGTTTTGCTTTCAATACCATCTCATCGCTCGTCGTCCCCGCAATAATTGTTTGTGCTCCAAATTGGGGCTCTGTCGCTCGCGTAGATTCATTCATCTTTTTGTTTTTCGATAGATCAAGTACCCATTCTTGCCATTTTGCCATTTCGTCAAATCCCCCTTCATATGTTTATACTTCTTCTTTTAGTGTACCCTTTTTTAACAAGCTCTGCATCGTTTTCAAAATATTGTCGCAAACAAAAAGCACTTCCTCTCCTATGGCTAAGAGTGAAGTGCTTTTTCCGTTGTACACATTGTTTTTTTGAAAGTGAGGGTGTTATGAGTAAGGCTAAACAATTATGGCATTGCAAACTTTATGAATGTGCTTCTTTTATGGATGTGATTCATTTTGTCATAATGTCTCGTTGGCATTTGGAAATGAAATACTTTAATTATCGAACTCCTTTCTATTGAGAAGTGTTATCATTTATTATCTACTTATACTATACTGATAACGATTATCATTGTCAACAGTTTTTTATAAATATTTTTAATTCTTTTTTTCTTTTGCAACTTTTTCCTCTTCTTTCACGTAAATAAGAAGAGACAAAGGAGGAGATTGACATGATTTTAACAACTACACCGACGATTGAGGGACGAAAAATTACGCGTTATCACGGCATCGTTGCTGGAGAGACAATTATGGGAGCTAACGTCGTACGTGATGTGTTTGCAAGTTTTACAGACGTATTTGGTGGACGTAGTGGATCGTATGAGTCAAAGCTTCAAGATGCTCGTGAAGTAGCATTGAAAGAAATGGAAGAAAAAGCAGCACGCCTCGGGGCAAATGCTGTTGTTGGCATCGACCTTGACTTTGAAACATTACGAGACGGTATGCTCATGTGTGTCGCTGCAGGGACAGCTGTCACATACGAATAACAAAAAGAAGTCAAAAGGATATTCCTCTTGACTTCTTTTTTATTTGATTTATTTCGTTGCATGTTCGACTTCCCAATCTTGTACATTTTCTTCGAGTGGAATACCTGCTTCACGTGCTTTACGTGCAGCGACGAAGAAGATTGCTGTAAGAAGTACTGTTACAATTCCTGCGCCGATATATGAAATGTCCATCGGTAAGTTGAACCCGATTTTTGCATTTAAAATATATGTCGTCGTTGCCATGAGCATGAACACTCCTGGAATGAGTGAAATCCAATAGTTTTTGCGACCGATGAATAAATACATCGCACCGACAAATAATGCAATTACTGCCGTCGACTGGTTTGCCCATGAGAAGTAACGCCATAAAATATTAAAGTCCATCTGCGTTAATGCGACAGAAATCGCAAACATCGGTAAAGCGATCCATAAACGATTGCCGATTTTTTGTTGCGCAATGTTAAAGTAATCAGCGACAATCATACGCGCACTACGGAAAGCTGTATCTCCTGATGTAATCGGTAAAATGATAACTCCTAAAATCGCAATCGTACCTCCGACTGCTCCAAGCATCGTCGTTGCCACTTCGCTTACGACGAGTGCAGGACCACCTGATGCGAGTAATGCGTTTAAATCTTCTCCGTGGAAAAGACTCATCGCAGCTGCTGCCCAAATCATTGCGATAATCGCTTCTGCAATCATCATCCCGTAGAAAATTTTACGTCCTTCTTCTTCAGACTCTGTCGTACGTGAGATGATCGGTGATTGTGTCGCGTGGAAACCTGATAATGCCCCACATGTAATCGTTAAGAAAAGTAACGGGAAAATCGGTAATCCATCCGGATGCATATTTTGGAATGTTAACTCCGGAATCGGTGCACCTTTTACGACTAATGCGATTCCAATACCTAATGCACTTAATAACAATAATAAACCGAAAAATGGATAGAAGCGGCCGATAATTTTATCAATCGGCATTAATGTCGCTAAAATATAATAAGCGAAAATAACGACTAAAATGAGCCACCAACTTACTGTTCCATTCAATAACTCGTGCAACAAATCAGTCGGTGCAGTAACGAATACGGTACCGACGAGAACGAGAAGTAATAATGAGAAAACGTTTACAACGTGTTTCATCACTTTCCCTAAAAACTTCCCTGCAAGCTCTGGTAAGTGAGCACCTCGATTTCGAATCGAAATCATCCCTGTTAAATAGTCGTGCACCCCTCCTGCAAAAATTGCACCGAGAACGATCCATACGAACGCAACTGGCCCGTATAACGCTCCCATGATCGGTCCGAAAATTGGCCCCACTCCTGCAATATTTAATAATTGAATGAGCGAGTTCCGATTCGAATCCATCGGTACGTAGTCAACGCCGTCCGCATTTGTATACGCTGGTGTCGGTCGTTTTTTTACCCCAAATGTTTTTTCTACATATTTCCCATATGTATAATAACCAATAATTAATAAAACGATACTCCCTAAAAATGTCCACATGACAAATTCCCCCTTTTCATTCATTCCCTTAAACATATGTCGTATGCGCATCTTTCTTGATGTCCCCACATCGAGCGCATGATTTTGGCATTTAATTGAAAACGCTTTCAATATGTTGTAAGAAATAGTATACCGAAAATCATTTTAAGACACAATAGTTTTTGAAAAAATGATGAAGAAGTCACTTCAATTTGTGACTT
>JASLGI010000121.1 GCA_030149685.1 Bacillaceae bacterium
GTATGAATGGACACAAAAACAGGTGAGCCGTTTATTTTATGATGCGATAACTGTAGCGGAAGAAAAAGACCACCAACATATTTTGAATTTTGTAACGATTTATAAAGAAGAAGTAGATGGTCAAGCGTACCGTAATATTTATGATGGACAACAACGAACAGTCACTCTCTTTTTATTAATTGCGGCGTTTGCAGCAGTGATTGAAGAACTTGAAGGAAATGATAGCTCATCGTCAAAAATTCGTTCCGAATTTTTGAGAAAAGAAGGATGGCGCATTGCTAAAGAACCAAATTTAGTTTTTGATGATGAACATACGACGAAGTTTTTCGAAGGATATGTCGTTGACCGCAAAGACTTAGATGATTTTGTCATTACGGACCATGAAAAATACATAAAACGAAATTATGATTGGATTGTCAATGAGTTAAAAGAATATATTGATTACAAACAATTAACGCTTGAAGATTTAGAAGAATATTTATGGAACATCTTAAATAATATGTATGTCATTGTGTTACAAACAGTGAATGAAGAAGTAGCTAATCAGATGTTTGAAACATTAAATAACACTGGGAAAAAACTTGCGAACTTTTATGTGTTAAAAAATAACTGTGTAAAAATGATTGGTGAAGAAAAAACGGCGAAATATTGGGATGAAATTGAGCAAAACACAGACGGATTAAATAAAAATCAGTTTTTCACTCAATTTGTTTCAGTATATAACGGCAAAACAGGTAATGCTAAAACGATTGAAGCATTAGAGGAACATGGACATTTCGATACTCCAGAAACAGTTGAAAATATGTTGAAAGAAATGGTACACGCATCATTTATCTTTTTAACTTTACATCAACCTGCGCAACGTCGCAGTCAAATGAAAAGTGAAGAAGTGAAAGAACAAAATCATTTTGATGATCTTATTGAAGCGATGCAGTTGTTTAAGGCGCGACAATATCGTCCAGTCATTATAGCGATGGAATTAGCGAAAGTGTATGCGTTAGAAGAAATTAACGAAGTGCTGGATGCAGTGTTACGTTTACAAATTCGAAACTTTTTCATTGGTGAGCGTAAAAATAATACGGTAGAGACATTTTTCCCGAACTTAGCAAGAGATATTAAATCAAAACAATTGCCGATAGACGTTATTTTAAAACAAATTGAAGGAAAAATGTTGAAAGATGAAGATGTAGCAGTAGCTTTAAAAAGTAAAGTGTTTAAACGTAATGAAATGAGAAACGTTCGTTATTTACTCCAAAAAATTTATGCCTATGAAAATAATGGCGAGATTTTAATTAATGACAATTCGATGCATGTAAACTTAGAGCATATTTTACCTCAAAACCCGAAACAAAATAGTAGTTGGGAAAATCTATTTGTGAAGGAAACGCGAGAAGAATATATCGGGAACTTAGGAAATATGACTCTCATATTAAGTACAGCAAACTCATCGATTGGCAATAAAGAGTTCGAGGAGAAAAGAGAAATTTTAGCTGAAAGTCAAATCCCTCAAAATAAAGAGATTGCTAAATTAGATCAATGGACACCAGAACAAATTGAAGAACGTCTGAAATCATTAACGAAAAGCTTCGTCCAAGTCTTTTAAAATATAAAAGTTTGATTTTCTTATTTATAAAATATTATTGTGAGTAGATTCGGTAGAATGTGCTTGCAGTAATATTTTTTGTTCTTTTAATTTAAGGTTGAAATTTTTAAATAGACATTAGTTTTCGTATAATTTAGGAATTTATTACTTTTATAGGAAGATTGTATTGAAATACTATATTCATTCTATATAATAATGAAGAGAAAGGAGGGGGAAAATGTATATAGCTCGCTTCGATCGAAAGACAGGGCGTACGCAGTCTCTTGAGGAGCATTTACAATATGTAAGTGATTTTGCTATATCTTTTACAAATGGTGTAGACTCTACTGATTTCACAAAAATCGCTGCACGTTTACATGATATCGGGAAAATGAGTGATGAATTTCAAGCGTATATTCGTGACCCACAAGGAAAAAGAGGAACTGTACGGCATGCTTTGCCGGGTGCTGCGCTTGTTTGGCAGTCGAGATTAAAGCAGTCGAAACAATATCTTCTTTCTCTATTACTCGCTAATGTAATTGCAGGGCACCATCGTGGGTTATACGATCAAACGGTGTCTTTTTTCCGTTCTCTACAAATAACTGATGATGTGTTACGTTCAAAGGCTGGCGAAGAAGTCGATCAAGTGATTGCATCCCTGGATGAGAGTCTTTCTTCAGATAATTTAAAGTTGTTAAATAGGTGGACAACACATTATTTATCGCATTGGATGAAGGGAGAGCTTGAAAAAATCGATGTAACACTTTTTGAAAAAGTATCGCTAGAAACATTTACTCGAATGGCTTTAAGTATACTTGTTGATGCTGATTGGTCCGATGCTTCACGCTTTCAAAATGAGGGAGATACAATTGAATTAGAAAACACGCCATCTTTTGAAGAGTTTCAAAAGAAGTTCCAAACATACCGTTCGTCTTTAGAACGACCGACAAAACGGTCAAAAGAACTTACTCGCTTACAATTGATGTGTGAAGAAAAAGGACGAGAAAGTGGGCGTGCTGTTGAACTTGTTTTACCGACAGGTTATGGGAAGACATTTGCTAGTTTATCTTATGCTTTAGAGCATGCAAGGAGTTATCAGAAAAAACGGATAATTACAGCGTTGCCATTACAAAATTTAACAATCGAAATAAGTGCACTATATAAAAAGATTTTTGGAGAAGAATATGTCATTGAAGATTACAGTCTCGTTGATCATCGAGAAGTACAGGAGGATAAAAGAGAGCGCTTAGCAATTGAGCGAGATCGATGGAATCGACCATTTGTCGTCACGACGACCGTACAATTATTTGAGAGTTTGTTTTCCAACAGACCAAGAGCTTTACGTAAATTACATCGTATGGCGGGAAGTATCATCATTTTAGATGAATATCATTTATTACCGATGCATTTATTAGAACCAATTTTACGTCAATTAGATGTTTTACAAGATCAGTATGACGTCACTGTTCTTTTTGTTAGTGCGACGAACTTGCCGCTTACTACGAGTCAGACGATTGATCGTTGGCAACTGAAACGACTTCCGAAACGATTACTTCCAGAAGTGAAAGAAGAATCACGTGTTCAGTACTATTACATAGATGATGTCGATGAACAACAACTTGTTGAAAATATTGATTATCGTGCGACTTTATTCATTATGAATACGAGAAAACAGTCTCAACGTTTATTTTTAAAAATGAAAGAAAATTATCCTGAACGTGAGTTGTATTATTTATCAACGACTATTATCGGTCGCGAGCGTAAGCGACGTTTAGAAGCGATTAAGACGGCTGTTAAACAAGGAAAAAGACCAATTGTCGTCTCAACACAAGTATTAGAAGCAGGAGTCGATATTTCATTTGAGGTCGTGTATCGAGAGATTGCGCCATTACCGTCAATTATTCAAGCAGCAGGAAGGTGTAATCGTTACGGTGAACTCGACCAAGGAGAAGTTCATGTTATTGAATTTAAAAAACGAGAAAAAATGCCGAGTAATTACGAAACAGGCATCGCACAAGTGAAAACATTGATGAAAGAATATGGAATGAATACGTTCATATCTAAAGAGGCACGCATTTCTTATTACAGAAGAATGGTCTCGAATGAAGAGGGACAACATCGCTTACCAAATGTTCCTTTTTTATTTGAATCGACGGCAAAGGCATTCAAAATGATTGATGATCATTTAGTAGATGTCATCTGTCTCAAAGCACCAGGATTTGATCGGTCGCTACTAAATGCACCGAAGACAAAGAAGTGGTGGCGTATTGTTCAAGACTTTACTGTTCCACTTCCAAAAAGGTTGAAGAGCGTTCAGGAAGTAGAAGGTATCTATATTTGGGAGGGACCGTACTACGAAGATATCGGTGTTTCCTTATTAAAAGGAGGTGATGAAGGATGAGGAAAGTATCAAAAGTTCGTATGAAAGTGTGGGGAGATGCTGCACTATTTACTCGACCAGAAGGAAAGGTAGAACGTGTCAGTTATCCAATCATGACACCTTCAGCAGCAAGAGGAATATTAGAAGCTGTTTTGTGGAAGCCAGAATTCAAATATAAAATACGTTCGATTACAGCATTGAAGCCACCAAAGTTTCAATCCATTATTCGTAATGAAGTAGATAGTAAGGCAAGTATTAATAAGAAGTTTATGGGTGAACCGGAAAATCGATATGTCGATGATATGAGGCAGTTACGTCACAGTTTATATTTAACAGATGTTGCTTATATTATCGAGGCTGAAATCCATTTGTTACCGACGACGGAGCACCCGATTGAAAAATACGAATCGATGTTTCAGCGACGTGTTCAAAAAGGACAATGTTTTGCTCGTCCTTATTTGGGAACGCGAGAGTTTTCTGCACATTTTGGACCAGTAACAGGAGAAGAAGAGCCAATCGATTGGACAGAAAATTTAGGCCCAATGTTTTTTGACTATCGCTACCCACAAAAAAGTGGTATGACGGTTCCATACTTTTTCGAAGCAAGTGTTGAAAAGGGGACGTTAACTGTACCACAACATTTATACGAGGAGGTGTATCGCGATGTATGTGAAGCGTCTCATTGAATTTGCTGAAGAACATCCTAATCTCTTTCCACCACTCGGTTACGCTGTGAAAAAAATTGATTGGATCGTCGATATCGAAAAGTCCGGTGTAACATTTAACGAAGTAGCAAAACAAGAAATCGTCGTTCCTGTCATTTCTCGCTCGAGTGGAGTGAAAGCGACGTTACTCGTTGATAAACCTGATTACGTTTTCGGTTGGAGTGACAAAGAATCAGGGCGTGAAAAAAGTAAAGAACGTCATGAAGCATACATTCAGCTACTTAAAGAATATGTAGAAGCGACAAATGATGATGATGTTCGTCAGCTGATCGAAGTGTTACAACAACCGATTGATTATCCTGAAACGTTAAAGCTAGGTCACTTTATCGTATTTCGTATTCGTGATGAAGAGTTTTTACATGAAAAAGTAGCAGTGAAACGTTTTTGGAGTGACTACGTAAAACCAGTAGCTGATGAGAAGTCAGCTGAGACAACCTGTATGTTTTGTGGAGAAAAAGCTCCCATTATGCAGCGACATAGTATTAACTTTGTCGTAGATGGAGAACGAACAAAGATGATTTCAGCAAATAAAAATGCCTATGAATCTCATGGTAATAAAAACTCCACAGTTGCACCGACATGTTACGTATGTGAGCAAAAGTATGGGAAAGCACTAGAGTACTTATTGCAACGCGAGCCGCGAACAAGTCGTGGAACACATATGTTTTCAGTCGGTGATTTAACATATGTCTATTGGTTTAAAAAAGATGATGAACAATTATCTGAAGAGATTGAAATGCATCAATTTTT
The DNA here is from genome assembly GCA_030149685.1 of Bacillaceae bacterium. The sequence continues at coordinate 5,438 of JASLGI010000121.1, forward strand.
TTCTATGCAGTCAGAAGAAGTAGGAAATGACCTGCAAAGTATGCAAAATGCTTTAGATCAAGTATTTGGAAAGCGTAGTGGAGAGTATCATTTCAATAACTTTTGTTTATTAGTTTTATCGGCAAATAAAGGACGGCTCGTCGTTCGAGATTATGTAGAAGAGTCGATGGGAACGTTGTATGACCGAATTAACATATACCTTGAAGCGCAACAAGTCGGTAGTAATCGATTATATAGTATATACACACTCGCTGGAGCAATCTATAACAAGGCAAATACGCAATTGCAAAAAGTAGATATTCGCGATTGGTTCAATTGGGCGTTTCAAGGACAACCTTTACCAGGACGAATTTTGATTGCTCTTATGAAGCGTATTCAAGCAGAAGGTGCAATGTACGCACACCACGCAGCGGTATTAAAAAGTTGGCTCGTCAGTCAACGTGGAAGGAGAGAATGGACAGTGTCAATTGATTATGAAAACAAACAACCAGCTTAT
>JASLGI010000133.1 GCA_030149685.1 Bacillaceae bacterium
TACGTGAAGAAGTGTTACAAGCGTTAGTAGATGCAAATATAATTCCTGTTATTGCATCGATTGCAGTTGATGAAGTACGAGGGGTTAGTTTGAATGTGAATGCAGATGAAGCGGCCCGTTCGGTTGCAGAGGCGATGCAAGCCGATCGGTTGATGTTTGTTACAGATGTACCAGGCATTTTAATTAATGAAGAAACGTGCGAAAAAACGACACCGGAACAAATTGAAGAGTGGATTACGACGGGAGACATTTATGGGGGAATGATCCCGAAAGTACACGCAGCGGTCAGTTGTTTAGAAGATGGTATTACGTATATTGATATCGTTAACGAAGCATTAGAAGGAACGACGATTACACAAAAGGAGAGCGAATAATATGAGTCATTTATTTCCGAACTATGGGAGACGTCCGATTGAGATTGTAGAAGGAAAAGGAACGATGGTAAAAGATGCGACAGGAAAAGAATATTATGACTTTTCAAGCGGAATTGCTGTCGTTAGTTTAGGGCATGCGAATGATAAAATCGTTCAAGCGATTCAAGAACAAAGTGAAAAACTTTGGCATATTTCGAATTTATTTGAAAGTAGTGGTCAAGAAAAGTTAGCAGAATCACTCGTAAAAGATACACATCTTCAATACGGGTTTTTCTGTAATAGTGGAGCAGAAGCGAATGAAGCGGCGATGAAGCTTGCACGTAAACATACCGGACGAGATACAATTATTACTTTTACAAACTCCTTTCATGGACGTACATTCGGCGGGATTGCAGCGACAGGTCAAGATAAAGTGAAAGAAGGATTCGGTCCACTTTTACAAAAGTTCATTACTGTCCCTTATAATGATTGCGAGGCCTTAGAGGAAGTAGCGAATGAAGAGGTTGCAGCAATTATGCTCGAAGTCGTGCAAGGAGAAGGTGGCGTAACTCCTGTTACAGAAGAATTTGTCGCATGCATTCAAAAGCTTTGTGAACAACACGATATTTTGCTCATTTTAGACGAAGTGCAAACCGGAATCGGTCGAACGGGTACGATGTATGCATTTGAACAGACAGATTTTCAACCAGATATCGTTACTTTAGCAAAAGGTCTCGGTGGAGGTTTTCCAATTGGAGCAATGCTCGGAGTTGAAAAGCTCGGTGCAACATTCGGTCCAGGAACACACGGAACGACTTTTGGAGGAAATCCCTTGGCGGTTGCTGTTGCTCAAACAGTAGTCGATACGATCAAAGATGACACATTTTTACAAAACGTTCGAAACAAATCTACATATTTCCATCAACAATTAAAAAAAGCGCTGCCACAAGTTGAAGTAAAAGGTTGGGGCTTTCTTGTCGGTCTTGTCGTAGGAGACCGTTTACAAGATATTGTTATTCAACTCGAAGAAAAAGGTGTATTAACTGTTCCGGCTGGTCAAGGTGTGTTACGCTTACTCCCACCGTTGACCGTGACGAAAGAAGAAGTTAAAGTAGTTGTCGAAATTGTGGCCGATGTTATAATGAATATGGAAGAAAAATGAATAATTAGCAAATGAATGTGTCGAAAAGGCTAACTTTTCATTAACAAACCGTTTCAATTGTGTTGAAAAAGTAAAATATGGGGGAATTCCCTAATAGTCGCAACTTTTGCTTTCGAATACAATGGAATGTGTAGAAAAAAGAGAAAAGTAAGCAGTATTTTGTGTACGTACTTTACGAAGGAGGAACGAAATATGTCAAAAGAAAAATCAGTAAAAGTAGCTGTCGTAGGTGCCGGTACAGCAGGTATCTCAATCGCAGCACGTATTTTACGTCAAGCACCATATGTGAAAGGTGATCTTTTATTCATCGATCCAGCAGAAGTTCACTACTATCAGCCGGCATTCTCGTTAGTAGGTGCAGGTGATATGAAATTAGACGACACTTACCGTTCAATGGAGCGTGCAATTCCAGAAGGTACAGAACTTTTAAAAGAGCATGTCGCTACTTTCCAACCAGAAGAAAACACATTAAAAACTAAAGAAGGTACTACTGTTAAGTACGAATATTTAGTAGTAGCAGCAGGTCTTCAGTATGACTGGGATAAAATTGAAGGTTTAACTGAAGCACTTAAAGCAGAAGGTAAAAACGGAGTTTGCAGTAACTACTCACCAAAAACTGTTGAGTACACTTGGACTGCACTTCAAAACGTTAACGATGGCCGTGCAATCTTTACACAGCCAAGCACACCAATCAAATGTGCGGGTGCACCACAAAAAATTATGTATTTAACTGAAGAGTATTTACGTAAATCAGGTGTACGTCATAAAACAGCAGTTGAGTTCATCTCAGGTATGCCAAAATTATTCCCAGTTCCACGTTACTACGGTCCATTAAAAGAGATCGTAAAAGAGCGCGGAATTGAGACGACATTTAGCAGCGAGTTACGTAAAATTGATGGTGACAAACAGATCGCTACATTCGAAAACATTGAAACAGGCGAAATGTTCGAACGTGAATTCTCAATGATCCACGTTGTACCACAAATGTCAGCACCAGATTTCATTAAAGAAAGCCCACTTGCAAAAGACGGTTGGGTAGACGTTGACATGTACACATTACGTCACAACAAATATCCAAACGTATTCGGAGCTGGAGACAACTCAAGCTTACCGACATCACGTACAGGTGCAGCAGTTCGTAAACAAGCGCCAGTTGCAGCAACAAACTTAGTTGCTCTTATGGAAGGTCGCGAAATGACTGCAAAATACGACGGATATTCATCATGTCCACTCGTTACAGGATACGACAAAGTTATGCTTGCTGAGTTCGTATACGGTAACGAAGCATCAGAATCTACGCCACTCGATCAGCCTGTCCCACGTCGTAGCATGTTCTTCATGAAAAAGAACTTATTACCGATCTTATACTGGAACGGTATGTTACGCGGAAC
>JASLGI010000150.1 GCA_030149685.1 Bacillaceae bacterium
AATTGTTACAACAATTACGTAAAGAAACTGATTGACTTTTAAAAGAAACGAGCGTATAGTTATGTTAATCAAATAAAGAACCTTTAAAAACAGTCCAGAGAGGCTGACAAGGTGACCGGATCAGCAATGAGGGATACGTATATCTAAAAACGACGTGTATACCTCTAGCTACTTGTGCCTTTTTATCAGTCTCTGATAAAAAGGCTTTTTTTATGGAGAGAAGGAGGATTTCGATGACAGAAGCACTTATCTTAGACGAACAAGATATGAATCGAGCACTTACTCGAATTGCTCATGAAATTATCGAACATAATAAAGGAATTGACGACTGTATACTCGTCGGTATTCGAACACGTGGTGCTTATTTAGCGAAACGTTTAAGTGAAAAAATTCAGCAAATTGAACAGAAAGAAATTCGTAGTGGAGAGCTCGATATTACGTTATATCGAGACGACTTACATACGAAACGTATTCACAATGGCCCGCATGTCAGTGATGTTGATATTACACATGATGTGAAAGACCAAAAAGTCATATTAGTTGACGATGTATTGTTTACAGGCCGTACAGTCCGCTCTGCGATGGATGCGGTGATGGATCTCGGTCGTCCAGCAGCGATTCAATTAGCAGTGCTCGTCGATCGAGGACATCGTGAACTTCCGATACGTCCAGACTTCGTTGGGAAAAATATTCCGACGTCCAGTGAAGAACGTGTCCGCGTACAATTAAAAGAAGTGGATGAATACGATAGCGTAACGATCCATAAGTAAAGGAGAAACAATATGTCAGAAAAACATCAAGTCATCGGAATCGATGAAAAGCCGGAAGCGAGTAAATGGCTCGTCCTCAGTTTGCAACATATGTTTGCAATGTTTGGTGCGACAATTCTCGTTCCACAACTCGTCGGGCTTAGCCCAGCAATTGCTCTTTTAACGAGTGGTATTGCAACAATTATCTTTATTCTTGTGACCCGCTTCCAAGTGCCTGCCTATCTCGGTTCGAGTTTCGCCTTTATTACGCCGATGCTCGTCGTTACTGAAAATGGGGGCATTGGGGATGCGATGCTCGGAAGTATTCTCGTCGCATTTACGTATTCAATCATTTCATTAGTCATTTGGAAGACCGGATATCGTTGGATTATGAGAATATTACCTCCAATCGTTGTAGGACCTGTTATTATCGTCATCGGATTAGGATTAGCGCCGACAGCGATTAACATGGCTTCTTATATCACAGTAGACGGTGAATCAGTATATAGTTTACCTCATTTATCTGCAGCGGTTGTTACTTTATTAACAGCGATTATCGTCCTTATTTTCTTTAAAGGTTTAATTAGTTTAATGCCTGTACTTGTCGGAATTGTCGTCGGTTATATTTATTCATTATTTATCGGTATCGTCGACTTTACGGCAGTGAAAGAAGCAGCGTGGTTTGCGATTCCCGACTTCTTAATTCCAGGTGTAGATTATGATATTCAATTTACATTGAGTATGGCGACGATTATGGTTCCAGTTGTCATCGTTACAGTATCGGAGCATATCGGACACCAACTTGTACTCGGTCGAGTCGTTGGACGAAATTATATTAAAGAGCCGGGGCTTCACCGTTCATTACTCGGAGATGGTCTTGGAACATTGATCAGTGGACTCGTCGGAGGACCTCCAAAAACGACTTATGGAGAAAACATTGGGGTACTCGCAATGACGCGTGTATACAGTGTGTATGTTATTTTAGGAGCTGCAGTTCTTGCAATCGTCTTCTCTTTCTTCGGAAAAGTGATGGCAGCTATTGCAACGATTCCGAGTGCTGTTTTAGGAGGGGTATCGATCCTCCTCTTCGGTATGATTGCTTCGGCTGGACTTCGTATGCTCGTAGATCATAATATTGACTTTGGGAGTCAACGAAATCTCGTCATTGCATCGGTAATCTTAGTATTAGGGATCGGTGGCGCGACATTAGATGCAAATGTTTTCGGTTTCGACATTGAAATTAGTTCAATGGCACTCGCAGCGATTACTGGTGTGTTATTAAACTTATTGTTACCAGGTCGTCCGAAAGAATTGTTAGATGAAGAATAAAAAACCTTTTAACTTTGTCCTGTGAGGCAAAGAAAGGGATTGTATAAGTGAGGAGAAGTATAAGTATAGCTACTTCCCAACTTTTTGCAGCCTTTCTTTGCCAAAAACGGTAAAGGAAGGCTTTTGTTTTAGGTAAAAAGGAGAGAAACGATGAATAATCTTGTAAGTATGACGGATTTATCCGTAGGACAAATGAAAGAAATTGTGAAAAAAGCGCGACAATTTAAAGAACAAGGAATTCCAGTAATGGATAAAAAGTATTATATCAGTAACTTATTTTTTGAACCAAGTACGAGAACAAAAACGAGCTTTGAAATGGCAGAACGTCGCTTAGGTCTTGAGGTTGTGCCATTTGATGCACAATTTTCAAGTACGACAAAAGGCGAGACATTATATGATACAGTAAAGACATTAGAAGCAATTGGACTAGATGCGCTCGTGATCCGACATTCGGAAGATGGCTATTACGAAGAACTTCTCGGACGAACATCTGTTACAATTATTAATGGAGGGGATGGTTCCGGCCAACACCCATCACAATCATTACTTGATTTATTTACGATTTATGAACAATTTGGTCGTTTCGAAGGATTGAATGTTTTAATTGCAGGAGATATTTCCCACAGTCGTGTTGCTCGCTCAAATGCCGATGCGCTCACACGTCTCGGTGCGAACGTACAATTTTTATGCCCGCCAGAGTGGCAAGGAGAGTTCGAAGCGGTAAACGGTTGGGATGATGTTATTGAAGAGGCAGATGTAGTCATGCTTCTTCGTGTTCAACACGAACGTCACGATGAAAAAATGCATTATACAAAAGAAGAATATCATGAAACATTCGGCTTAACGATTGAACGAGCGAATCAATTGAAAGATGAAGCGATTATCATGCACCCGGCACCCGTAAACCGAGGAGTAGAAATCGCAAGTGAATTAATTGAGAGCGAAAAATCAAGAATTTTTCAACAAGTTGAAAATGGTGTGTATACACGCGCCGCAATCATCCATACATTACTTCAAGGGAGGAATTCATAATGAGCTTACTTATTAAAAACGTACAAATGTTAAATGGGAACGATGAATTATTAC
>JASLGI010000177.1 GCA_030149685.1 Bacillaceae bacterium
TAGGCAATGTCTTTTTTAGGTTTTGACCTATTAACAAGTAAGTGCACTCACTTGTTACGCTTGTTTCATAAGACGTGATTTTTCACGTGACGCTTTGTTTTTATGGATAAGACCTTGTCCTACCGCTTTGTCTAAACGACGTACAGCTTCTACGATAAGCTCTTCTTTGTTTGCAGCGTCTGCTTCGATAGCTTCGCGTGCAGAACGAACAGCTAAACGCATTGCAACTTTTTTCTCGCGGTTAAGCTTTGTTGCTTTTTCTGTTTGGCGTACACGTTTAATAGCACCTTTGATTGTTGGCATTCAATTCACCTCCAAGTAAATGAAATGGAGCATCTTAAAATACTCTAACTCTTTTATTGTAATACGTATTTAACTTTACAACAAGCATCATTTTAACAAAGAACAAAAGACATTGCAATGATAACACAAAAAAGACATAGTAAACGTGCATCTTGTCGTTTGAAGAAGATTGAAGTAAGGGCTAATCACTGTTATAATGGCTTGTAGCAAAAATAGGAGTGAAGCGAAACGATGAATAATCAATCAAGGTTGGAACGCCAAAAAAATATTCGAAACTTTTCAATCATTGCTCATATCGACCACGGAAAGTCAACATTAGCGGATCGTATTTTAGAAACGACTGGAGCGTTGACTGCTCGTGAGATGGAAGATCGAACACTTGATTCGATGGATTTGGAGCAAGAGCGTGGAATTACGATCAAGTTAAATGCTGTACAACTTGAATACAAAGCAAAAGATGGAGAAACGTATACATTCCACTTAATTGATACACCAGGACACGTCGACTTTACGTATGAAGTATCACGTAGTCTTGCAGCTTGTGAAGGAGCTATTTTAGTTGTCGATGCAGCACAAGGGGTAGAAGCACAAACATTAGCGAACGTTTATCTTGCATTAGATAATGATTTGGAAATTTTACCAGTCGTTAATAAAATTGATTTACCAGCTGCAGACCCGGAACGTGTGAAAGCAGAAGTAGAAGAAGTAATCGGTTTAGATACATCAAATGCTGTTCACGCTTCTGCTAAAGCAGGTATAGGAATTGAAGATATTTTAGAACAAATTGTAGAAGAAGTACCTGCGCCAGAGGGCGATCCTGAAGCACCGTTAAAAGCACTTATTTTTGACTCTCACTATGACCCATATAAAGGGGTTATCGTATACTTACGAGTAGTGGATGGGACAGTAAAGCCAGGAGATATCATTCGTATGATGGCGACAGGTAAAGAGTTTGAAGTTCTTGAAGTGGGTGTCTTTACTCCTGGAGAAACACCGCGTGAAGAATTAACTGTAGGAGATGTCGGTTATTTATCAGCATCGATTAAAAATGTAGCGGATACGCGTGTCGGAGATACAATTACATTAGCGAATAACCCAGTAGAAGAACCACTTCCAGGTTATCGTCGAATGAACCCGATGGTGTTTTGTGGACTTTATCCAATCGACACATCAAAATATAACGATTTACGTGAAGCATTAGAAAAATTAGAGTTGAATGATTCAGCATTAGAATATGAACCCGAAACGTCACAAGCGTTAGGTTTCGGTTATCGATGTGGATTTTTAGGTTTACTCCATATGGAAATCGTTCAAGAACGTATTGAGCGTGAGTTTGGAATTGATTTAATTACGACAGCACCGAGCGTTATCTACAATGTTGTAACGACAGACGGTGAAGAAGTACGCGTCGATAACCCATCATTTATGCCAGAACAAACAGTCATTGAACATGTAGAAGAGCCATATGTTAAAGCGGCTGTCATGGTACCAGAGGAATATATCGGAGCGGTAATGGAGTTATGTCAAGATAAGCGTGGAAACTTTATTACGATGGATTACTTAGATGATACGCGTGTGAATGTCATTTATGAATTACCACTTGCTGAAATTGTGTATGATTTCTTTGATCAATTAAAATCACGTACGAAAGGTTATGCATCGCTTGATTATGAATTGATCGGTTACCGTCCATCGAAATTAGTGAAAATGGATATTTTATTAAATGGTGAAAAAGTCGACGCGTTAAGCTTTATCGTTCATAACGATTTCAGTTATGAGCGAGGAAAAGCAATCGTCGAAAAATTAAAAGATTTAATTCCACGTCAACAGTTCGAAGTCCCTGTGCAAGCAGCGGTCGGTCATAAAATCGTTGCACGTTCAACGATTAAATCAATCGGTAAAAACGTTCTTGCAAAATGTTACGGTGGAGATATTTCTCGTAAACGTAAACTTCTTGAAAAACAAAAAGAAGGTAAGAAACGTATGAAACAAGTCGGTTCTGTTGAAATTCCACAAGAGGCATTCATGGCCGTTCTTCAAATGGACGACGAAAACTAACGATATATCGTAAGAAGTTAAAGAATACCGTAAAAAACTCTTGACAAAATAGTATGGAAACGATATATTATTAGTAACTTTTCAATCGCATAGTCCTTATCAAGAGCAAGCGAGGCATCTGGGCCTTTGACCTTGCGGCAACCATCCGAATCGGAACGGTGCCCCTTCCAGCGAGTAATCGAAAGATGAGGGAGATGGATACGAAACCGTAAAACCTCTCCTACGACATGTAGGGGAGGTTTTTTTCATACCTCACTTGATGGACCGTGATGAAAAGAATACATCAATCGAGGAGCATGATTATGGGAACAGTACAAGAATATCATCCATACAAACGGGTGTTAGGACATCGGGATGCAAGTAAACAGGAAACGTATTTAGAAAAGATGAAACGTTTAGATGTGATGATTGCATTTTTTGCTTCAGGAAAATCACAACAAGTTGTCGGCCGTCCAGCAAAAGAATTGTATGAACAGTTTTTAGAAGGGCAAGTATTATTACGAACGAAAGCGACAGACGGAGAATATATTCATTTTGTTACGTCGTCGATCGAACAAGTTGTTTTTTATCCTGCTGGTGTAAAATTTGCGTAAAGAAAGTGTTCGCATTTGAAGTTTGAACGAATTGTTTGTACGATATAAAGGAAGGAAAAGAGGGCCTCGGCCCTCTTTTTGTTATGAGAGGGAGGCGTCGCTATGCGCGCAATGTATATTCACATACCATTTTGTCATCAAATTTGTAATTATTGCGATTTCAACAAAGTATATTTTAAAAATCAACCAGTAGATGAATATTTAATCGCTTTACAACGGGAGCTTCAAATGTATGCTCAACGTTATTCAATGGATTCTTTAGAAACGGTATTTATCGGTGGAGGAACGCCGACATCACTGAGTCCGCAACAGTTAGAAAAGTTATTAGCCGCTATTCGGGAAGTAGTAAATATTCAGCAGCTTAAAGAGTATACAATCGAAGCAAACCCTGATGAATTAACGAAAGAAAAATTAGAAGTGTTGTATCAAGGAGGAGTTCGTCGGTTAAGTATAGGTGTGCAATCATTCAATGATGAGCATTTACGTACATTAGGACGTACCCATAGTGCAAGCGATGTAAAGAAAGTCATTGCTGATGCACGGTCGGTCGGTTTTGAAAATATGAGTATCGATTTGATCTATGGATTGCCTGAACAAACGATGAATGATTGGCAAGAAACATTGCGTCAAGCACTTGATTTACAATTACCTCATTATTCAACGTATTCATTGATTATTGAGCCGAAGACTGTTTTTTATAACTTACGCAATAATGATCAGTTAAAATTACCGGATGCTTCGATCGAAGGTGAGATGTTTACATACGTCATTGAAGAGATGGAGCGTCGAGGGTATGAACAGTATGAAGTAAGTAATTTCGCACAACCGAATTATGAATCTATTCATAACTGTGTGTATTGGGAAAATGATGAGTACTTTGGTATTGGTGCAGGAGCGCACGGCTATGTCGAAGGTGTTCGATACTCAAATATCGGGCCTGTGCAACATTATATTGATGGCGTAACTGAGACATTTCCACGTCGAGATGAACATCGTGTAACGAAAAAAGAAGCGATAGAAGAAGAGATGTTTTTAGGACTTCGTATGACGAAAGGTGTCAATTGTCAAACTTTTTTAGAAAAGTTTCAACAGCCTATTGAGGAAGTGTACGGTATACAATTAGAGGAGTTAAAAGCACGAGGGTTAATGGAAGAAAAAGATGGTTATTGGACATTGACAAAGGAAGGTTTATATAGAGGAAATGACGTTTTTGAACAGTTTCTTTTATCATGAGCCTAACCGTTGACAACGAATAGAAGGTTTGATAAATTTAATATAGTATTAGCACTCGAAGTTGTTGAGTGCTAACAGGAGTGATGATGATGTTGACAAATAGACAGTTGCTAATTTTACAGCTAACCGTTAACGATTTCATCGAGTCCGCACATCCTGTAGGTTCTAGACAGTTGTCGAAGAAGCCGGAAGCACCGTTTAGTCCAGCAACGATAAGGAATGAAATGGCGGACTTAGAAGACATGGGTTTATTAGAGAAAACACATACGTCTTCAGGACGTATCCCGTCTGAGAAAGGGTATCGATATTATGTCGATCATCTATTGAAGCCAGAGCGGCTCAATGAACGGGAAAAAGCTTTCGTTCGTTCATTATTTGATGAGCATGTGATAGCTTCTGAATCGATTATTCAAAAAACGGCCGACGTTTTATCAGATTTAACAAATTATACGTCGATTTTACTCGGTCCAAATACGTCGAAACATCGAGTGAAGAAATTTGAGATTGTCCCGTTGAATGAAAATGTTGCTGTTGCTATCGTTGTCACGGATACAGGACGTGTTGAAAATCGGATGTTTCAAGTACCTCAACATTTGCACGTCGCTGATATAGAAAAGCTCGTCAATATTTTAAATGAACAACTCGTCGGAACTCCATTGAATCAAGTACAGCGAAAACTCCGTACAGAAGTTGATGAAATTTTGAGGGTACATGTGCATGAAGCTGAAATACTCCTTCAATCATTATACCAGGCAATGCATATTGAAGATGAAAACCAAGTGTTTTTTGGTGGGAAGTTTAATATGATGAAACAACCTGAATTTCATGATGTCGATCAAGTAGAATTGTTATTCGATGTGATAGATGACGCTTCAGCATCCTTGCTTTTCCGTGATGGAGAAGGTGTGAATGTACGTATCGGGTCTGAAAATGATCACGATGCGATGGAGAATTGTAGCATTATTACAGCGAATTATTCACTCGGTGGAGATTCGCTCGGTTCATTAGCGATTATTGGACCGACACGAATGGACTATAGTCGAACAATTGCTATTTTAGATGTGATGAGTAGACATTTATCAAAAGAACTTTCTCAGCTCATGTATGGTGAAGTTTTAACGAGGAGGAACGAATCGTGACTGAAAATAAAAAAGATCAAACTGAAGAAGTAGTAGAAGATACTGTTGAAGTAGAAGAAGCAGTCGATCAAGAAGAGGTACAAGAAGAAGTAGAAGAAGTAGAAAAAGTTGCTGAAGAAGAAAAAGAAGAAACACCTGAAGAGATCATCGCTCATTTAGAAAACGAATTAAAAGAGCAAGAGAATGAACGTCTTCGTCTTTTAGCAGACTTTGATAATTATAAGCGTCGTATGCGTGAACAAGAAGCGCGTGATAAAAAGTATCGTGCACAATCACTCATCGAAAACTTGTTACCAGCACTGGATAACTTTGAGCGTGCCTTACAAGTAGAAGTCACTTCTGAAGATGCTCAAGCGTTAAAAGAAGGTGTAGAAATGGTGCAACGAGATATTTTAAGTGCACTTGAAAAAGAAGGATTAACACCGATTCCTGCAGAGGGAGAACCGTTTGATCCGAATTTCCATCAAGCAGTAATGACTGCTCAAGAAGAAGGCGAATCAGGAATTATTTTAGAAGAATTCCAAAAAGGATATCAACTACATGACCGCGTCGTTCGTGCGAGCATGGTTAAAGTAAATGACTAACACAAATTATTAGGAGGAAATTATTTATGTCTAAAATTATCGGAATTGACTTAGGAACAACAAACTCAGTAGTATCAGTATTCGAAGGTGGGGAACCAGTCGTTATCCCAAACCCAGAAGGGAACCGTACGTCACCATCTGTCGTAGCATTTAAAGATGGTGAAAAACAAGTAGGGGAAGTAGCGAAACGTCAGTTAATTACGAACCCTAATACGATCAGCTCTGTGAAACGCCACATGGGATCAGACTATAAAGTAGAAGCAGAAGGCAAAGAATATACACCTCAAGAAATTTCAGCGATGATTCTTCAGTATATGAAAGGTTACGCAGAAGAATATCTCGGTGAAAAAGTGACGAAAGCAGTAATTACAGTACCTGCTTACTTCAACGACTCACAACGTCAAGCGACAAAAGATGCGGGTACAATTGCAGGACTTGAAGTAGAGCGTATTATTAACGAGCCAACTGCAGCAGCGCTTGCATACGGTCTTGATAAAACAGATGAAGATCAAACGATTCTCGTTTATGACTTAGGTGGAGGTACATTCGACGTATCGATCCTTGATCTTGGAGACGGTGTATTCCAAGTAGAAGCAACAGCAGGAGATAACGCACTCGGCGGAGACGACTTTGACGATGCAATTATCGATTATCTCGTAGAAGAGTTCAAAAAAGAACATACGATTGACTTATCACAAGATAAAATGGCGATGCAACGTTTAAAAGATGCAGCTGAAAAAGCGAAGAAAGAACTTTCAGGTGTAACGAGCACACAAATTTCACTTCCGTTCATCACAGCAGGAGAAGCGGGACCAATTCACTTAGAAATGTCACTTACACGTGCGAAGTTTGATGAATTAACAGCAGATTTAGTAGAACGTTCAATGAAACCTGTTCGTCAAGCGTTAAAAGATGCGGATCTTTCAGCATCAGAAATTGATCGCGTCATTTTAGTCGGTGGATCAACGCGTATCCCAGCAGTACAAGAAGCGATCAAAAAAGAAACAGGTCAAGAGCCATTTAAAGGTGTAAACCCAGACGAAGTTGTAGCGATGGGTGCAGCTGTTCAAGGATCGATCCTTTCAGGTGAAACAGATGACGTTGTATTACTCGACGTAACTCCACTTTCACTCGGTATCGAAACGATGGGTGGCGTATTCACGAAATTAATCGAGCGTAATACGACAATTCCAACATCGAAATCAGAAGTATTCTCAACAGCAGCAGACAACCAGCCAGCAGTTGATATTCACGTCTTACAAGGTGAACGTCCAATGGCAGCAGATAACAAAACACTTGGCCGCTTCCAATTAACAGATATTCCACCAGCACCACGTGGTGTACCACAAATCGAAGTAACATTCGATATCGATAAAGATGGAATTGTAACAGTAAGTGCAAAGGATCTCGGCACAGGTAAAGAACAAGACATTACAATTGAATCAAGTTCAGGTCTTTCAGAAGAAGAAATCGAACAGATGATGAAAGAAGCAGAGGAAAACGCAGAAGCTGACGCAAAACGTAAAGAAGAAGCAGATCTTCGCAACGAAGCAGACCAACTCGTTTTCCAAGCAGATAAAATGATCGATGATGAAGAAATGAAAGACGTTTTAACTGACGATGATAAAGAGAAAATTACAGAAGGTAAAGAAGCGCTTCAAAAAGCAATCGAAGAAGGCGAAATCGAAGCAATTCAAGAGAAAAAAGAAGCACTTGAAAAAGTCATTCAAGAAATTTCAATGAAAATGTACGAACAGGCACAACAAGCACAACAAGCTGAAGGTGCAGATTCAACAGGAGCAACAGGAGAAGCATCAAAAGAAGATGATGATATTATCGATGCGGACTTCACAGAAGTAAAAGACGATAAGAAAGAATAATTCGTATGTAACGATCGACGGAAAAGTCAAAGTCCGAAATTCCGGCTTTGACTTTTTCTTTTGACAATAAAAAGGAGTGTGACGAATGGCTAAACGTGATTATTATGAAGTATTAGGAATTGATAAAGATGCGACGAAAAAAGAGATTCGTCGAGCATATCGTAAATTATCAAAGCAATATCACCCTGACTTAAATAAAGAAGCAGGAGCAGAAGAGAAATTTAAAGAGATTACAGAAGCATATGAAGTACTGTCTGACGAAGAAAAACGAGCACAATACGATCGATACGGTCATGACGGTCCATCATTCGGTGGATTTGGCGGAGGTGGCGGAGGCTTCGGAGGCGGAGGTTTCGGCTTTGAAGATATTTTCGATACGTTTTTCGGAGGCGGAGGTGGAAGTCGTCGAAGCAATCCGAACGCACCACGTCAAGGTGAGTCCTTACAATATACGATGACGATTGACTTTATGACCGCAGTTTTTGGTGGAAAAGAAGAGCTAAAAATTATGCGAGAAGAAGAATGTGGCACTTGTCATGGAAATGGTGCAAAGCCTGGTACGTCGAAAGAAACTTGTTCGACATGTCAAGGTACAGGTGAAATGACAGAAACAGTGAATACAGCATTCGGTCAAATGATGCAGCGTCGAACATGTACGACATGTGGTGGTACAGGAGAAATTATCCCAGAACCATGTACAGCATGTCACGGTCAAGGGCGTGTGAAAAAGTCACGTACAGTAGAAGTGACAATTCCAGCAGGGATCGACGATGGGTTGCGTTTACGTTTAGCAGGTCAAGGAGACGATGGTATTAACGGTGGACCATCGGGTGACTTGTATGTACTCTTTAACGTGAAAGAACACGAGTATTTCGTGCGCAGCGGAGATGATATTCATTTAGAATTACCGATTTCATTCCCACAAGCGGCACTCGGCGCTGAAGTAGAAGTACCGACAATTGATGGTACAGTAGAATTAACCATTCCAGCAGGTAGTCAAACAGGTCGTAAGTTCCGCTTGAGAAATAAAGGTGTTCAAAACGTTCATGGTCGTGGACGCGGTCATCAGTACGTAACGATTCGCGTCGTTACACCGACGACTTTAACAGAGCGTCAAAAAGAGTTATTACGTGAGTTTGCAGAAATTCAAGGAGACGATTTAGACGAAGGGTCCAATTCATTTTTTGATTGGATGAAACGAACGTTCAAACGTTAAAAGGAGGATATGCTCGTGCAATGGGCTGAAATTACAGTACACACAACACATGAAGCACAAGAAGCAGTCGCGAACGCTTTTCGAGATCACGGGATTGAAGGAGTACAAATTATTGACTCTGAAGAACCGAAGCGTGCACGTGAAAATAAATACGGTGAGATTTATGATTTGAAAAAAGAAGATTTTCCAGCGTGGGGTGTGTACGTACGTGCTTATACACCTTTCGATGAGACGACAAACGATTTACTTTGCCAATTAGATGCGCGCATCGTTGCATTTAAAGATTTAGGTATTGATATCGGAGAGTTTGAAATGACACTAGCTGTCGTAGAGGAAGAGGATTGGGCACATCAATGGAAAGAGTATTATCATCCGACACGTGTGACTGAGGATTTTGTCATCGTACCGATGTGGGAGCAATACGATAAAGAAAAAGAAGATGATTTAATTATCCAATTAGACCCAGGTATGGCTTTTGGAACAGGTACGCACCCGACGACACGTTTATCATTACAAATGTTAGAAGACTTTGTAGAAAAAGAAGACGTTGTGATTGATGTCGGCTGTGGTTCAGGTATTTTGTCGATTGCTGCTGCGAAACTCGGCGTTGAAAATGTGACAGGGCTTGATTTAGATCCTGTCGCTGTCGATTCGGCAAAACGAAATGTCGCTTTAAACGCTGTGTCGAGTCAAGTAACCGTACAAGAAGGTAACTTACTAGACGGTGTAACTGCTCGTCCAACAATTATCGTCTCTAATATTTTGGCAGATATTATTTTATCTTTTTCACAAGAGGCATTCGATGCGTTACCAGATGGCGGGCTGTTTTTAACGTCAGGCATTATTGATAATCAACGAGAAAAAGTTGTGGAAAAGTTAGAAGCAATCGGTTTTGTTATTCATGAAGTACGAACGATGGAAGACTGGATCGGTATCGTAGCAGAGAAGAAGGTGCAGCCGTGCAGCGTTACTTTTTAACTCACTTAGAAGAGATGCGGGGGACATTATCAAAAGATGATGAAAAACATGTAGCTCGCGTTATGCGAATGGAAGAAGGGGACCCTGTTATTGCAGTTTATGACGGAGTTTCTTATGATAGTACGATTCGTTACGAAGACAAAACACCTTATGTTATATGTCAACAAAAGCGAGAAGAACAGCCGGAGTTACCAGTGCGTGTCGGCATCGTCAGTGGTTTAGCGAAAGGAAAAAAGCCTGAATGGATCGTCCAAAAAGGAACAGAACTCGGGATGCATGCATTTTATACAGCTCCGATGAAACGTTCTGTTGTGAAGTGGGACGATAAAAAACGAAAGAAAAACATCGAGCGTTTAGAGACGATTGCTAAAGAGGCGGCAGAACAAAGCCATCGTTTAGAAGTTCCTGCGCTTCACGCGTTGTCTCAATGGCAAGAGTTAGAGCAAATCGCTAAAGAATATGATCATCTTTTCTTCGCGTATGAAGTAGAAGCGAATGAAAAGGGACGTCAGACGATTGCAGACCGATTTCAAAACGTGTATCATGGTAACTCGATACTCTTTGTTTTCGGACCGGAAGGCGGTATAGCGGAAGAAGAGGCAGAATGGTTACGTGAAAACGACTTCCAACCTGTCGCTTTAGGACCGCGTATTTTACGGACGGAAACCGCACCTTTATACGTACTTAGTGCGGTGAGTTATGAATTTGAGAGAAAGTAGGTGAACCATATGTCTTCGGTCGCTTTTCACACATTAGGATGTAAAGTAAACCATTATGAAACCGAGGCCATTTGGCAATTATTTAAAGATGCAGGATACGAGCGTGTCGACTTTGAAGAGATGAGTGACGTCTACGTGATTAATACGTGTACAGTTACTAACTCAGGAGATCGTAAAAGTCGTCAAACGATTCGTCAAGCGATTCGTCGGAATCCCGATGCAGTCGTTTGTGTGACAGGTTGTTATGCACAAACATCATCAGCTGAGATTATGGAAATTCCAGGAGTTGACGTCGTCATTGGAACGCAAGAGCGTTCGAAAATGATCGATTATATTGAGGAGTTCCGTGCATCACGTGAACCGATCAACGCAGTTGGAAATATTATGAAAAATCGTGTATATGAAGAGTTAGATGTTCCATATTTCACGGATCGTACACGAGCATCTCTTAAAATTCAAGAAGGATGCAATAACTTCTGTACATTTTGTATTATTCCTTGGGCGCGTGGTTTAATGCGTTCTCGTAAACCTGAAGATGTGATTCAACAAGCACAACAGCTCGTTGATGCAGGATATAAAGAAATCGTTTTAACTGGTATTCATACCGGTGGATACGGCTCAGATTTAAAAGATTATAACTTAGCGTCACTTCTCCGCGATTTAGAAGCGGAAGTGAAAGGTTTAAAACGTATTCGTATTAGCTCGATTGAAGCGAGCCAAATTACGGATGAAGTGATTGATGTATTACGTGAATCAAAAGTTGTCGTTCGTCATTTACACGTACCGTTACAATCTGGTTCAAATACAGTGTTGAAACGAATGCGTCGTAAATATACGATGGAATTTTTCGCTGAACGTTTAGAGCGTCTCCGTGAAGTATTGCCAGACTTAGCGATTACTTCAGATGTAATCGTCGGTTTCCCTGGAGAAACAGAAGAAGAGTTCATGGAAACATATAACTTTGTAAAAGAACATCGCTTTGCAGAATTGCACGTGTTTCCGTATTCGATGCGTACAGGAACACCTGCTGCACGTATGACGGATCAAGTGCCGAAAAATGTGAAGACAGAACGTGTTCATCGCTTATTAGAGTTAAATGATCAATTAGCGCTCGACTACGCAAAACGTTATCAAGATGAAGTACTTGAAGTCATTCCAGAAACGCCATTTGAAGATGATCCATCTTCTGGTTTATATGAAGGGTATACAGATAACTACTTAAAAGTTGTCTTCCCTGCAGAAGAGTCAATGGTTGGAGAAATTGTCCGAGTGAAAATCACAGAACCAGGATATCCGTACAGTAAAGGACAATTTGTCCGTGTGATGGATATCGATGAAGAAGCATTCGTTTAAACAAGAAATAAGGAGCTGTCTGAAGTCTTCACCGACAATCAGACAGCTTTTTTACAATGAAAGGGGTTCGTCCATAATGAAAATTGCTCAATGGATTGATCATACATTACTCGCCCCAGAAGCGACGCGAGAACAAATTGTCGCATTGTGCGAGGAAGCGAAAAACTATGAGTTTGCTTCAGTTTGCGTGCAGCCGATATGGGTAGAAGAAGCGACAAAACAACTGAAAGATTCTCCAGTGTCTGTTTGTACAGTTGTCGGATTTCCACTAGGGGCTCAAACAGCTGAGGTAAAAGCTTTTGAAACGAAAGAAGCGGTTCGTCAAGGAGCGACAGAAATCGATATGGTTATTCCAATCGGCGCATTAAAAAGCGGCGAAGAAGCGATCGTTGAACAACATATACGTGCAGTTGTTGAAGCAGCAGTACCGACAGCGATTGTAAAAGTAATTATTGAAACGGCGCTGTTAACCGATGATGAAAAAGTTCGTGCTTGTCGTTTAGCAGAAAAAGCAGGCGCCCATTACGTGAAAACATCAACAGGCTTTTCAACAGCAGGTGCGACCTTAGAAGATGTTCAGCTGATGCGAGCGTCTGTCACTGAAAAAGTAGGCATCAAGGCTGCAGGAGGCGTACGGACGTTAGAAGATGTGGAATCGTACGTTTCAGCAGGCGCAACGAGAATTGGAGCGAGTCGAGGAGTCGAAATCGTACAAAGTGCTCAACGAAAATAGTTTTCCTTGAAAAATTCTTGTTGACCCACTTGCGAAATTCAGTTATACTTTCTTGGTACATGCACAGTCATGTTTCGAATGTGTTCAGAGGGAGGGACAGGAAATATGACGAAAACAAAAGTTCGTAAGGACGAGTCATTAGAAGACGCACTTCGCCGCTTCCGTCGCAATGTTTCGAAAAGTGGAACAATTCGCGAAGCGAGAAAACGTGAATACTATGACAAACCAAGCGTTCGCCGTAAGAAAAAGTCTGAGGAA